>JAIOSH010000473.1 GCA_021107685.1 Bacteroidales bacterium
CATATTGGCATAAATAATTGCCTGTGAGGTTTTGTCTCCCATTTCTTTTGAAATATCCAGCGCTTTCAGGAAATAAGAAACGGATTCTTCATACTCACCCGACCATTTGGCACTCAATCCAAGGTCGTTTAGCGATTTACGTTCCATTTCCCCGTTATGAATTTGTTTTGCCTCTTCCAGATTTTGAACAAATATTTCTTTTGCTAATTTATATTCACCACGTCTTCGATAAATATCACCAATCAGACGGCGGCATTTAATTATCTTTAGTTCTGATTTTTGTTTTTTCGAAAGTTCAAAGGTTTGTTTGGCATAATCAAGAGCCTCGTCAAGGTCATTGCCTTTATACAAATTTGCAAGCTGATGCAAAGTTACTAACCTTACTGAATCGGGGATATCCTTTGTTAATTCAATCTTCAGACTATCAATTTGATGATTTTGAGCCTTACCCATCAGAAAACCAAACAGAATGATAATAATATAGACGTACTTCATAATTCGTAGGTTTTATTATTCTCTAATTAAGTTATAAAAGTAAACATAAGATTTCAATTCAACATAATAATTAGGGGAAAATCTCTAGAACTTTAACTTTTTTGCCCAAAGGTGCCGTAAAAAATAATAAATCTAAAAAGAAACAAAACTTCTTATTATTGAGTGTGAAAATGAATTCGCAAGCAGGCTTCATCCTTAATTACTGAAATAAACAGGATTATGTCGGATTTATATTATGACATGTCGGATTTGTGCTAACATAAAACTCCTTTTGGGTGTAATTTTATTGCCTGAAAAAATACAGTTACGATTTTAATTTATTAACATTTAAATTTTACAACTATGAAAAAATTAATTAAAAGTACAAGTTTAAGTAAAAAACAAACAAGGATGTTCGTTTTTTTATTAATTGCATTCAACTGCTTTGTAATGCTATCGCAAGATATTAATGCTCAGCCCTACAATTCAGACCTACAACTAAATGCAAAAAACACATCAGGGGCACCGTTTATTTCTACAACAAATTCCCAACTTAGTATGCAGGGCGTTATGCAGAATTCTAAAAAAGATATTGTATTTATCGAAAACCTTGGTCAGATCACGGACAGTAAAGGCAATACCAGACCTGATATATTGTTTCATACACGCTCGCAGGGTGTGGATATGTACATCACAAACACAGGCATATCTTATGTGTTTAGGAAAACTGAGGGTGATGTGGGGAAATCCATGGATTTGCCAAATGACAATGTTGAGCAACCAAAAACAAGCATTTACCGTTTGGACATGGAACTTGTTGGAATAAACAAGGATCATAAAATAAAAAAAGAGCTTGCCATTGAACAGCAGTTCAATTATTTCACACCTGAACATTCGAATGGTATATCTCCAAAAGGATACAAAAAAACAACCATCGAAAATGTTTATGATGGGATTGATCTTGTATATTATGCGAAAGAAGGAAAAATGAAATATGATTTCGTGGTAAAAGCAGGAGCAGACCCGAACAATATAAAAATGAAGTACAAAGGTGCGAAAAATGTATCCATTGATAAAGATGGTAATGTGATAGCAACAACTCCCATGGGAGAAATACGTGAGGAGAAGCCATACACATACTCAAGAAACACCGGGGATGAAATAAAAAGCAGTTACAGATTAAAAGGAAATGTTGTGCATTTTGATGTTGCCGAATACGATAAGAGCGAAGATATTATCATTGACCCTTATAGAATATGGGCCACTTATTATGGTGGAGAAGGGGGTGATGAAGGAAACAGCATTTGTACAGATAATGCAGGCAATCTTTATGTTACGGGAAGAACAAATAGTACAGATTTCCCTACACAGCCATTAACAGGGGCATACAATCAAACTGCCCATGGTGGAGGTAATTATTTTGATGCATTTATATTGAAATTCAACAGTAGCGGTGAGAGAGTATGGGCTACTTATTATGGAGGAAGTCATATTGATTATGGACATTGCATCTCCGCAGATAATTCAGATAATATTTATGTTACCGGAGAAACATATAGCACTAATTTTTCTACAAAGCCATTACCGGGAGCATATTATGATGATGCAATAGGCGGTTATTTTGATGCATTTATATTAAAGTTCAATAGTAGCGGTGAAAGGCTATGGGCTACATACTATGGTGGAACCAGTGGGGAAATTGGACATGGTATCTGTACGGATAATTCTGATAATCTTTATGTTACAGGAAGCACTGCCAGCGCAAATTTCCCTACAAAGATATTATCAGGAGCATATATTGATACTATATATGGTGGTGGTGATCCCCATGATGTATTTATTTTAAAATTTGACAGTAACGGTACAAGGCTATGGGCTACATACTATGGAGGATATGATAGGGATTTTGGGCAAGGCATCTGCACAGATAATTTAGATAATCTTTATGTAACAGGAAAAACGCGATGTACAAGTTTCCCTACACAGTCATTACCGGGAGCATATAATGATACTATATATGGTGGTGGTTATAATATGTATGATGCATTTATATTGAAGTTCAACAGCAGTTGTGCACGACTATGGGCTACTTATTATGGTGGTGGCAATACTGACATAGGTGAAAGTATCTGCACAGATAATTCAGGCAATCTTTATGTAACAGGATATGCGGGAGACGATTTTCCGATACAGTCATTAGCCGGGGCACACAATCAAACTACATTCGGTGGGGCACCAAATGATGTGTTCATTTTGAAATTTAGTAGCAGCAGTACACGACTATGGGCTACTTATTACGGGGGATTGAAAAAAGATGTCGGATATAGCATCTGCACAGATAATTCAAATAATTTCTATGTAACAGGAGAAACAACGAGCACGGATTTTCCGACACAGCCATTACCGGGAGCATATAATCAAACTACTATAGGTGGTGGCACCGGTTCTAATGCTGATGCATGTATATTAAAGTTCAACAGCAACTGTGCAAGAATATGGGCTACTTACTACGGTGGCGGACATAGTGTTGATAGAGGATATGGTATCTGCACAGATAATTTGGATAATATGTATGTTACAGGATATTCATCCAGCTCCGATTTCCCTACAAAAACATTAGCAGGGGCATATAATGATACTATTATTGATGAAAGTTATGATGCGTTTATATTGAAGTTCAACCCTTCATTTGTAGGAATAAATAATCCATCAAACGTGAACCCTGCAAAATATTCTTTACATCAGAATTACCCGAACCCGTTTAATCAAACTACCACGATTGAATATCGTTTACCGGAAGTTAGTGATGTAAAAATCGTAATCTTCAATTTATTTGGTCAAAAGGTATGCACATTGGTAAACACACGTGTTGAGGCAGGTAGTCATCAGGTTGTCTGGAATGGACGTGATGAAATGGGTTCAAAGGTGACTTCAGGAGTTTACTTTTGCAGATTCAATGCGGGGAATTACCGTAGTATGCAAAAGATGCAATTGATACAATAATAATTTAAATTAACAATAGTCCCGACATCTTTTTGTCGGGGCTGCTGATGAAGTAGTATCAGACAATTTAAATTTATGATAATTATACAC
>JAIOSH010000546.1 GCA_021107685.1 Bacteroidales bacterium
AAGTGAATGTTGTTGATGTTGCATTAACTGTACCCTCAACATACAATGATGTGCCATTGTTAAATTTTACATCAACACCGGATTCAATGGTTAATGTAAATGTTGCTGCAATTGTAAGATTGCCGGTAACAATATACGGGCTTCCGGCCAGGGTCCATGTAGAGTCTGAACTTATTGTCCCAGACACATTTGTTTGACTGTATGCTATTCCGAAAATAGCAAGACTAATAATTAATGTAATTAGTTTTTTCATAATAATTTAATTTAATGAATAATTTATAAAAAGTTTATTTGTCAAGTTTCATCCCGATGTTTCAGGAATGTTTAAAAAAACATGAATTATTATTTTGCGAATTTAACTATTTATTTTTAAACTGCAAAGGATTTTTTAAAAAGATTTGGTTCTATACAAGGATAGAGTAGTAAACAGGTTTGCCTATTTTAATATTACGTCCCAACTGGACTTTGTTATGGATGTATTTTATTTTCTATAAATATATCGTCCCTAACGGGACAATGACTATCAAAAAGAAACAAATCAAAATGTTTACCCCGTTTGATGTATAGAAATTAGAAATTAGACTAATAACCAAGCCTTTTCCCAATTTCCAATTTCATCCGCTATACTATAATTTATAATTCATAACTCATAACTCATAACGGTTTGGTTATGAGCAGTTCGGAATTTCGTAGTACTTTACTATCAATTTGCGACTAAATTCTATTACTTGTATAATCTTCAATTTATCACCAAAACCCGCATTACGTATAGGTTTTGTTATCTTCTGGCCTTTTTCATTTATTTTTTTTGAATATCGAACACCGAGCACTGATTAACGATTTTTGATTTATTTATGATTGAATAATTATTTATGATTTTTATTTTTCTGTGCTGTCTCAATTCTTTTTATCCCGAGCACTCAGTAAAATCAGTTCATTGTTTTATTTTTTTTCTTTAATTATCAAATTTAAAAATTAAATCAATCATTCTTCCAAATTCTTTTTATTCATACTTAATTAACTTCTAAAATCATTATTCGTTAATCAATATTCGATATTCAATTTATCATTTTTTTTGACTTGAAGATAACTCATAATTAATCTACTCCGGCACCATACACTTAAATCCTCCCTGTGGAATATTATCAGGAACTTGCCCACCTTTTCCACTATTCGGTGCCCAGATGTCGTTCTTATCAGAATTATTAACCTGTACATCCATAGTAAAATCACCTGACAGATAGCCTGCACTACCGGCTTGTACTGCCCAAACATCATTTTTATCAGCATTTCCTATCTGGCTGTTAGCATCTCCGTCTCCGCCTATCATACCCCAGACACCTGTTCCAATTTCCTTATGACCAAGTGAACCACCATAAACCTGGTCTGCACCGGTTGAAAAATTGTAAGTATATGCACAATCACCACTCGTATCCAATGGAAAAGATGACATTATGCCAAGATGATTTCTTTGGAAGATAACAAGATACAGGTCATTGTCAATAGGTTCGCTAAACGAAATCAGGCTATCTCCGTCCAATCCTACAATTTTGCCGTCTTTTAAAAGAAAAGCAACCTGATTTTCCTTAATAGTAGCCGATGTGGCATTTGCCGCACTTGTTGCATCCCTCGCCTGCAACAGCAACCAGTCAACAATATTTGCATTGGGGATTGCTGCAACAGTTTCGTTACCATCGTAATACCATACTGCCGCCGGATCGGAATCAAAAGGTTGTTCTAATGGTAATAAACCATTATTATTTAAAGCGGTTGACATCAATCCGGCAATTGAATTATAAGGTCCTTCAAGAAACGCCTGTAATCCTTTTATACAAAAATATTCAATTACCGAATGACTCCATCTGTTATTTTCATCTTTAACCCTGATAAACATCAGATGCCCCCCAACAGCAAGTGCAGATATATCAGCAACAAAAGTTTCTACTATTAATGAATCGGGAGTGTTCAGAATTTCAGTACCATTTCCAAAACCCGGATCTATATCAATGAAATACTCCATAGCAACGATATTTGGAAGTTGTTCCAACACTGTCGGGTTGGGTGGAGTGAACTTGTAAACCTCATCGGTATAAACAAGGCTCCAGTTTCCATTCTCATCTTTTACCCTGACTAACAGATTATGATAACCATCGGGTAATCCGCTAAAATCGGCATTGAAAACCACCTCAATCAAACTGTCGGAAGTTACAGGAATTGAAACACCATTGCCAAATCCAGGATCATTGTCAAAGAAATACTCCATAGCAACAATATTTGGAAGTTGTTCCAACACTGTCGGGTCGGGTGGAGTGAATTTGTAAACTTCATCAGCATAAACAAGGCTCCAGTTTCCATTCTCATCTCTTACCCTGACTAACAGAATATGATTACCATCAGCCAATCCGCTAAAATCGGCATCAAAAACCACCTCAACCTACCTGACGCTAGTTACATCAATTGAAACACCATTGCCAAATCCGGGATCATTGTCAAAGAAATATTCCAGGTCAACTATATCTGGAAGTTGTTCCAACACTGTCGGGTCAGGTGGAGTGAACTTGTAAATCTCATCAGCATAAACAAGGCTCCAGTTTCCATTCTCATCTTTTACCCTGACTAACAAGCTATGATAACCATCGGGTAATCCGCTAAAATCAGCATCGAAAGTTACAACAATATTACTGTCGGGAGTAAATGAAACAGAAGTTCCATTACCAAAACCCGGGTCGGAATCAAAAAAGTATTCCAACTCTGTAATATTGGGTAGCTGTGCGAAGACTGAACATCCTGCTATCATAAACAGGAATAGAATTATTTTCTTTTTCATAATTACTTATGTTCATTATGAGAAACTGCCTTTATGGTAACCTGAGCAGAAGTGCCGGTTTGCACAACATTTGTTTCATAAATTGCCGGAATAGCCGGTAATCCAGATAAGACATAAGGAACACCACCTGCCTGATAACCGAAAACTCCACAGTCTCCGCCACTTATTCCCGCACCTGTTGCCGGAGAACCGGAAGCCAATATATAACCGTTATCAATATAAAGAACATAATCGACAAATACGGTTGACATATCAACATTCTGCTGATTGTTTAACATATCAGGATATTGAGTGCCATCGCAAAGGTTGTTCGCCATCACATCACCACCTCCGTCTTTGGTTCCGCTTACCAAAATATTGTTGAATTGATCAGTATAATAGGTAGTAATACTTCCCCACATCACATTATTATAAATATCCATATCAATTGCTACATCGTTGACATCCATGTGAATTGTATAAGCATATCCATAAGTATGACTTTTCCATGACCTGATAAAATTATTTTTTATGATACAATTTGTTGGTATTCCGGTAAAACGAATGGCGTAAATATAACCATTATAATTATAACTATTACTCCAATCAGCAATTTGTGCAAAAATCCAGTTTTGTTGTATATTTATATCATTTCTATCTCCGTTAATATAAATACTATAACCAGTTCCGTCGGTATGGGCGCCATTTTTTAAAGCAAATATATAGTTTTTCTTAAGTGTGATATTGTCGGTATTAATATCAACTATCTTATAACTTCCACTACTCCAACCACTGCGATAAATATTCATTCCTTGTATTACCGAACCCTGACTGCCATCA
>JAIOSH010000445.1 GCA_021107685.1 Bacteroidales bacterium
AATCACAAAAAAAGAGCTAATTTTTTTATCAGTCCTTTTTGTCGGAGTGGCGAGATTCGAACTCACTACCTTCCCAACACACATGTCGGGACACGCTAACCAAAGTGCCACATTTGACAATCACAAAAAAAGGCTAATTTTTTTATTAGCCCTTTCTGTCGGAGTGGGGAGATTCGAACTCCCGACCTCTTGACCCCCAGTCAAGCACGCTAACCAGACTGCGCCACACCCCGAAAATTAATTTATTAACTTTTGTTAATTTATTGCTGCAAAATTAAAAAAAAAAATTTAAATAAGACAATATGTAAATGTTAATTTTGTTACTTCAAATATAAATCAATAATTAAAATAATAATAAAAATGAGTGAAAATATTGAAAAAACACGATGCCTGATAATAGGATCAGGTCCTGCCGGTTATACCGCAGGGATTTATACGGCAAGAGCTGATTTAAAACCGGTAATTTACCAGGGTTTACAACCTGGAGGACAATTAACCATTACAACTGAAGTTGACAACTTTCCCGGTTATCCTGAAGGAGCTCAGGGAACTGCTATCATGGATGATTTAAAAAAGCAGGCTGAAAGATTTGGTGTTGATACAAGATGGGGAATAATTACAGAAATCGATTTTTCAAAAAGACCATTCAAAATTAAAGCAGATGATGGAAAAATTATTATGGCAGAAACTGTAATAATTGCAACAGGTGCTTCAGCAAAATGGCTCGGTATTGAATCGGAAAAAGAATTTAATGGTTATGGAGTTTCTGCATGTGCTACTTGTGACGGCTATTTTTATAAAGGCAAAGATGTTGCTATAGTTGGCGGAGGTGATACTGCTGCTGAAGAAGCAACTTATTTATCCAAATTGTGCAAAAAGGTTTACCTGATCCATAGAAGAGATGAACTAAGAGCATCCAAGGCAATGCAGCATAAAGTTTTGCATACACCTAACATAGAAGTTATATGGAATCATATTCCAAAAGAAATAATCGGAGAAAAAAAAGGATTTGCAAAAAATGTAAATGGTGTTATTCTTACAAATGTTAAAACAGGTGAAGAGAAAAAAATTGATATTGATGGTTTTTTTGTAGCAATAGGACATTCACCTAATTCTGAAATTTTTAAAGGTCAGATTGAAATGGATGAAAATGCTTATATAAAAACAATACCCGGTTCAACAAAAACCAATATCAAAGGTGTTTTTGCTGCCGGAGACATACAAGATCATACATATCGCCAGGCTGTAACTGCTGCCGGAAGTGGCTGTATGGCTGCTATAGATACCGAAAGATTTTTATCTGCTAATCTTTAATTAAATTTATAAATAATACATTGTTTGTAATTCAAAATATAAATTTATACTTTTGCAAACTATTTTTTTAAAAAATAAATATCGTGGATTACTTTAAACAATTCGTAATCCCATTTAAAGGATTAAGTATTGGAATTCATCAATTTAGGTTTGATATTAATAATAAGTTCTTTGAATCAATTGAATATTCCGAAATAAAAAAAGGCAAGATAGATATTGAGTTATTATTTGAAAAACAGGAGAATATGCTTATTCTTAATTTTTCAATTAATGGCTATGTTAATGTTAATTGTGACCGATGTCTTGAAGATTTTGAATATCCTGTGTCAGGGAAAGAACAATTAATTGTAAAATTTGGAAATAAAAGATACGAGGAAAACAACGAAATATTAATTATTCCCGAATCGGAACATCAAATTGAAATAAGCCACTTAATTTATGAATATATTAGCTTACTATTACCAATTAAACGAATACATCCCAATGATGATAATGGTATTAGTAGATGTAAAGGGGAAGTGATCAGGAAAATAGAAGAACTATCAAACAAAAAAAATAATATTGATCCCAGGTGGGATGTATTGAAAAAATTAAATACAAAAAATTAAAAATCAATAATAAATTATAAAATTTAAATTATTTAAAAGATATGGCTCATCCAAAACGAAAAATATCAAAAACAAGAAGAGATAAAAGAAGAACACATTACAAAGCAAAAGCTCCTACTATTATAGTTTGTTCAAATTGTGGAGCACCAATATTATATCACAGGGTTTGCTCTGAATGTGGTTATTATAAAGGCAAATTAGCTATTGAGAAAATAGCTGCCGAATAATTGAGTAAATAATACTATTTTTTTCTCTAAAATAATTATAAACCTATGAGAATCGGATTAGACGTTATGGGCGGAGATTTTGCACCAATAGCAACTATTTCAGGTGCAATATTAGCTTATAATGAACTAACTTCCTCTGACAGGATAGTATTAATTGGAAATAAAGAAATAATACTTGATTTATTAGACAAGCAAGAAATAAATCCAAATAATTTTGATATTGAGCATGCTTCTGAAGTAATAGGAATGGGAGATCGCCCAATAAGATCCATTACTCAAAAACCTAATTCCAGTATAAATATTGGGTTAAAATTGCTTAAACATAAAAAGATTGATTCTTTTGCAAGTGCAGGTAATTCAGGAGCAACATTAGTTGCCTCCATGTATCACGTTAGTAATATACAGGGCGTTATACGACCTTGTACATCAGCATTAATTCCTAAAGAAAATGGAAAAGTCAGTGTTATTTTAGATATTGGAACAAACCCTGATATAAAACCTGATGTCTTGTATCAGTTTGCTATACTTGGTTCTCTATATGCAAAATATGTACTAAATATTAATAACCCAAGAGTCGGTTTGCTTAATATTGGTGAAGAAGAAGAAAAAGGTAATTTACTATGCCATTCTACTTTTCAATTAATGAAAGGTTCAAAAATTTTTAATTTTTATGGTAATGTAGAAGGAAGAG
This sequence comes from Bacteroidales bacterium, assembly GCA_021107685.1. Taxonomy (GTDB): domain Bacteria; phylum Bacteroidota; class Bacteroidia; order Bacteroidales; family SMBSF39; genus SMBSF39. The sequence continues at coordinate 2,841 of JAIOSH010000445.1, forward strand.
ACCTTTTTAATGATAAAGTTGATATTATTGTTTGCGACGGATTTACAGGTAATATTGTAATTAAGCAAATAGAAGCTATGTATCGTCTGATGGTAAAGAGAAACCTTATTGACGATTATTTTAGTCGTTTTAATTATGAAAATTATGGTGGCAGCCCTATTCTTGGAATAAACTCATCTGTTGTTATTGGTCATGGCATTTCAAATGATCGTGCAATAAAAAATATGATCTTATTATCAAAAGAA
>JAIOSH010000336.1 GCA_021107685.1 Bacteroidales bacterium
CTTTTTCTGAGACACTCGGAATATATACCCAGCATTCAACAGACAGATTATTTGTTCCTAGTCCGAAATTGGACCCGATTGCCACAAAGTCATTACTTCCGTCAAACTCGAGGCAGTTGTTTTGCGCCATCAGGCTTGTGCACATTGTTAATGCCATGAGCAGCATTGTTAATTTGTTTAAATGTTTCATAATAATTTATTTTAAGTTTCAAGGTTAATGTTTCAGTTTTTACACAAACAGTTTAATTTCCTCTCCCCTACTCCATCAAAGAGGGGAATAACAAAATATGTTTATTTTATAAATACTTTCCTGCTTACCACACTTTGTTTACTTAGCACTTTCACTATATAATTTCCGCTCTTATTAAGAGTAACCTTGCTCAATGCACTGTTGATCGGTGCATTTGCAATTTCCTGTCCCATTATATTGTAAACCACTATATCGCCTTTTGTACCCCCGGGAACTGTAACATAAATATCTTTGTTGTATGAATAGATGTTAACCGGAGCTTTTTCAGGCTCATCAACTCCAAGTGGTGAAAAGTGAACAATGAACCTGTTTTCATCAGAAACATTGTATGTGTATGTATAAGTGTTATTGTTCAGGTCAGTGGTTTTACCTGTATAAACGTCTTCAAGGATTACCGTTTCAAATTCACTTGTTTCAGTGGCTGAAATAGTAAATACACCTGAAACACCTGCTTTAACATCAACAGGTACAATTTCTGTTTCGGGCAATGAGTTAATAGCCATAAATTCATTGGCAGTCGAATAAATTTGAGGGGCTTCTGCAACTGTACCGAATAATTTGTGCGCATCCCAATTGCCATCAAATTGAGGAGTAGCTTCTTCAAGAAAACGGATAACAGTTTCATCGGTATAACCATTACCTGTAACCTCAAGCCTGACAATATCCGCTACTTCATCTTTAAAGAAAATTGTTGCATTATGGACTCTGACATTTTTGTTCATATTTAGCGTACCAAGTGTTTGACCGGCAGAGACCCTGACAAAAAAACCCTGTTCCGGGGCAATGTATCGAGTACCACCGTTTGCACCCACACCTCCGACATATTCTGCCCATGTTGCATTATTAACATGAATGTATGTTGCATTTTCAACATTGGTTTTTGTCCATCCGCTTGCTGCATCCCAATCTAAAGACGATGGATAAGGATTACCAACAAGATTCCACCCTAATCCGTTTCTTGTTACATTATTTGCACTTCCAACAGCACCTGTATTTAGGATTCCTGAAAATTGAGCCGTTGCGGTGTTTGAATTATATAATGCATACCCCTGCATTACATTTAGCGGGTCGGTAGTTAAAGTTACATCAGAATAATTATTACTTGTTTCATCATGCGATTGCAAATACATTCCTGAAAACATACCTGCTTTAGCATTAGAAATTGGCGAAGAGATAAAATGCCATTCCCCACCTGTATAATAACGCTCAACAGTGGCATCAACTCCGCTGCTTTCAATCAGCGAACCAGTACCTGTTGCATCTGACTTGATAACAAGACCGGTAGTGCCTCCGTTATTAAATAAATTTTCATCGACTGATAAATCATTACCGGGATTAATTGTTAATGCTGCACTTAATCCGATACATAAATTATTGCATGTAACACTACCGCTAATGATTGGCGAAGTGCCACCCTGATAATTAACAATTCCCACATTATCGGTAGAAACAGGCGCGCTACCCCTACTCCAGTTAGTAGCCGTACTCCAGGTTGAATTAGTTACGTTAAGCCATGTATTGAAAGTAGAAGAACTTACCCAATCGGTGGCGGGGTCCATATTTGTCAGCGTTCCATCATTTTCATTGCCGGAGAAATCCTGTAATACTGTTCCTGATGTGTTATCAAAATTGTAATACGTTACCAATCCCGATTCGTTTCCAGTTAAGGTTTTGCACATATTTTCGCGTATTTGTTCCGCTGTTCGGGCAATATTCCAGAGACGCACCTCGTCAATTGGGCCATTGAAAAGATTCCCATCATAACTATGACCGCCGATATATATTTTTTCTAATGGATCTGATGTAATTGAACCTGTATTGGTTTCAAATTTTACACAATATCCATCAACATATAAATTCGTATTATTACTGCCACCATTTTTGTCGTAAGTGCCTGCAATATGATGCCACTTCCCATCCCATAAATTTACTGGTCCATAACCCCAATGCTGGTCTATTCCAATAAGTGAGAACTTGATATATTGAATATCTTGCTTTACTAAAAGTGCATAGGCATCATCGTAATAACTGCCTTTTTCAAGTATATTCTGATAATGGTTTGCACTGCCCGGTTTTACCCATGCTTCAATTGTAATCGCATCGGTAATATCCTGACTTGGGTCAGCGGGTACTTCAACATAGTCATCACTTTCGTCAAAATCAAGGCAATTTTTCGGTCCGGTAAAGGCAGCGGAAGTTACCCAGTCATCATTGGTCATATTATTAAGAGTTCCGTCAAGTGCAGGTGTTCCTTCGGCATTATCGGCAGTTGTACCGGAAGTTTCGTTGAATTTGTAATAAGCTACAAGGTTTGTTTCGCTTGTTGGATTAGGGATTTCGCGGTACATATTGGCACGGATTTCTGCTTCGGTACGAGCATCATTCCATAAACGAACCTCATCAATTTTACCTTCAAAAAAGTCATAATATGAATTCTGAGATCCAATATAAACATCATCCGTAGTGCTTAATAAAGTACCTGTAAAACTTGACGAATAAAGGTCATCAAGGTTTCCGTCAGTATAAACATGCATTGTACTTCCATCCCATGTACCGGCAATATGGTGCCATTCACCATTTGCAATATCTGTTCCCCCTTCACAGTAATGGCCAACATTATTGCAATCGTGTAAAATTAACATGCAGGTACTGGTTCCGCCATCTAATTTAACGAGAAGTTCATAAGGTCCTTCCCACATCTTACTTAAAATTCTGGGACCATTTGTTGAACCTCCGACAACATTTACCCATGCTTCAATTGTAATTGAATTAATAATATCTAAACTATTATTATCAGGCACTTCAACATGATCATCCGTCCCGTCAAAATCAAGGGCATTGTTTTGGGCTGCAATTGTAAACCCAAAAATTATAAATAGAACTGTAAAAAACATTTTACCCGGTAAGCACTCCTGAATTAGACAGGACAGGCAGGATTTTTCTGTTATGTTTCCGGTAAAATGTGATGAACCAAAATTGAACATAACTTTACATACATTTTTTTTCATCTTTTTCTCCTTTTTTAAATTTCGCATAAAGTAAGCAGAGTTGAGTAATGTTAACTTAGTAATAGTTAGTAAAATATTAAGTTTGGCAACATATCTACACAAAATTTGTATTCCTTATTTAATCAAAAAGTAACCTCAAAAAATTCTATTTTATATAAATATTCTATTTTTGTTAAATAATTTAATTCATAAGATCTAATATTTAAAAAAAGATGAACAACATTATTCTAATCCCTTCTGATTTTTCGGAAGTATGCGGAAATGCAATTGATCATGGTGTTGAAATTGCAAGGTATTTTAATTACAAATTGGCAGTTCTGCACGTGATAAATAAACATACAAAATCATATTTAAAAAAAGAACATTTGGCTTATGATGCGATTGATAATAAACTTAGTATAATTGCAAAAGATATTCAAAGAGAATATAATATTGAAATTGATACAATATCAGAAGAAGGGAGTATTTTTAAGACTATTGCAAAAGTAGCTTCCAAAATTAAAGCAAACCTTATATTACTCGGAACGCACGGGAAGGTAGGTATTCAAAATCTTACGGGCAGCTATGCTTTAAAAGTTATACAATTCTCTACTGTCCCTGTTATCATTATTCAAAACAGGATTTTTGGGGATGGTTATAAAAATATTGTTTTCCCTATTCATAATACTTCGGAATTTAAACAAAAAATAAATTGGGCTATATATATTGCTAAAACATTCAATTCTAAAATACATATTTTCCAAATAAAAGAAACCAATCCTGATTTTATTGAAAAAATATATGATATTAACGAATATATCAAAGATACTTTTAATAAAAATAATTTGTCTTATACTTTTAACGAAGCTGAAAATGAAGGCAATTATACAGAGCAACTTATTGATCATGCTGTTATTAAAAGAGCTGATATGATAATTATTATGACCAATATTAATGAATATCAACCTGCTTTTCTTTTAGGACCATGGGAAGAAAAATTAATGTTCAACAGGCAACAAATACCAATAATGTGTATTAATCCCGGTGAAATAAAATAATTAATTATTAATTATTAATGTGTAATGGATAATGAATA
>JAIOSH010000019.1 GCA_021107685.1 Bacteroidales bacterium
GGATTTTTATACTAATGTTTTAGGGTTTGAATTATTACAAACGGTTCCTGAAAAGGGAACATTTGACTGGGGATTTGTAAAATCAGGAAATGTCAAATTAATGGTTCAAAAAGAAACTTCAATAAAATCGGAATACAAGGAACTTGAAAGTTATGAAAATGGTGGAGCATTAACGTTTTACATTCAAGTTGAAGGTTTACAAAAATGGTATGAAACCATAAAAGATAAAACTAATGTGATAAAACCAATGCACAAAACATTTTATGGCGCAAATGAATTTGCAATTGAAGATATTAACGGTTTTATTCTAACTTTTTCAGATGTTCTGGAATAAAATAATTAGATATGAATATTGAAGAATACAGAAACTTTTGCTTATCTCTGAAAGAAGCTGATGAGGGTTTTCCTTTCGATAAAAAAACACTGGTATTTACTATAAAAGGAAAAATGTTTAGCTTAACAAACATAGAAACTTTTGAATTAATAAATGTTAAGTGCGATCCTGAAGAAGCAATAACCCTAAGAGAGCAATACGGAGCCGTTATTCCCGGTTATTATATGAATAAGAAACATTGGAACAGCATTAAAATGAATGGTTCAATCTCCGACCAAAAAATTAAAGATTGGATAAAACAATCATATAGCTTAGTTGTATTATCCCTTCCAAAAAAAATTCAAAAGGAATTATAAAAAAATTTCAACATAATAATTTTTTATAATACGAAGAACTCCCTGTTTCAAGTATCTCTAAAATAATACGCTCTGTTGTTCTTCCGACTCCTTTTGTATTTTGTAGTTCTCTTTTCATTGTTGATAAAGGTTGCTTTAACTTTGAAATTGAATAAGCAGCATAGCCGTAAGGAGAAGTTTTTCCTTCGGATTTTAAAAAATAATCAATCTGTTCTAATATTACAATAACCAAATCATTTTCTATCAAAATATCATTATAAAGATCAGGGGGAATACGTGTGGGAATTTTATATTTCTTTGCAATTTGATGAAATGTCATGTAAAGTAAATTGTAATACTCCTTTGTTGCTTCTCCCCATTTGCTGCCTTTATAAATATTTTGATATTCTGTAATAAGTTCAGGATGGTTTTTTTCAAGCATATTAAAAAAATAATTTTTCTGTTTTCCGTCTTTAAGGGTCATGCCACCGAAGATGATAAAGTCAAGATTAATTTCTTTTGCTTTTATAATTGCCTCTTCAATTAATTTCGGTGTATCTGTAATAAAAGGAATAACCGGTAATAAAAACATACCGCAGGTAATACCTTCACTTTTAAAAAATGCGAGTGTATTTAATCTTTCTGTTGGTGAAGGAACACCCGGCTCAAAAACAGCACTTATTTTATCATCTATTGAAGAAAAGCTAAAACTAACAATTGTTCTTTGCTTTTCATTTATCTTTTTTAAAATATCTGTATCCCGTTTTATCAGTGTTGATTTTGTTAGCATGTGAACAGGAAAGTTGTATTCATTAATTATTTCAAGGGCTTTTCTTGTCAGTTCATATTTTTTTTCGACAGGCTGATAACTATCACTGACACCACCGCCGGGCATCATAAAACACTTTTTTAATGGGATACGTTTTCTTTTCGGGTCTAATTCACCTTTTAACAGTTCTATAGCATTTACTTTAACCACAACATCTTTTCCAAACTCGCCATCAACATAATAGCCTTCAGCCCTGCCATCGCAATAAACGCAATTATGAGTGCAACCCCTGTAAAAGTTCATACCATAAAGTGAAATAAACCATGAATCTATCTTTTTATGCTTACGCAGTATTGATTTGGCTTTGATTTCTTTTATAGACATTTCTATTTAAAGTATTAATTTTCTGTTTTTGCAATTTATAATAATAAAATTATTTTTATTTTGGACTTTATTCTCTAATTCATTGGTGAATTTAATTAAGCAGTTGATTTCTTTTTCAACCATTTAACAGTTTAACAATATAACAATACCTTCATCTTATTAATGAATACTTGCGATTTATAATTGTGAATCATCAAAACTACTGATGTCTGAAATTACCCCTTCCTTAACTTCAACTCAATTCCTTGTTTGCCGGCAAAGTCGTTGATAAGCTTTTTTAAAATTTTCGCCCTGGCTTTTTTGTCATCCTCATTTATCTTATTATCCTCAATTTCTTGTTCAGCCGTGTTTAATAATGTTTCAATATCAGTGATTGGAAGCAAAGCTGTTGAAATACAATAAAAACTTTTTGACCTGCCTTCATCATAATTTTTCTGCATTATCTCAAGCAGCTTAATTCGTTGGGCTTGTTGTTTTATAAATTTTCCCAAACCACTTTTTCTGATTAAAATTAAATTTGAGATTGATATCTTATGACTTATAAAAGAATCGCCTGCATCCCATCCATTAAATTTTGAGCATGGAAATTCATCACATTGAGAACAAACTTCAAGATTTTTTTTCTTCACACAGCATGTAATAAAAGGACAGCCCGGATGCTTATTAAAAAAATTAGGTCCACAACATCCCGGACATCTTGAACTGCCCACGGTATAATATCTCGGACATAATCCGCAATCAAGACCGCAACAGCCTAATGTCGGAAATTTTTTTATTGGTTTTTTAATGCGAATCTCAGACATAATAATTTTATTTTTGTAAAATTTAAGGACAAATATAAAGGAAATATTTTGTACTACCATTTTTTCTAATGGATAAGGGCTAAATAATATTTTGAGGTGCTGGGGTATATAATAATTTGATTATTTTTATAGCATCTTCTTTAAGTTTTGTTTTCTTTCGATTGGAAAAGATAAAAAGAAGTTCACACAATCCGCAGAGCGGAT
>JAIOSH010000551.1 GCA_021107685.1 Bacteroidales bacterium
GCTTGCTCTAAAAATGGCATGTTTTTAATGGGAGTATCTCAGATAGCAAAGGCATTACGGATGTTGAAATAAATTTATAGAACACAGATGACGCTTTTATAGAACACGGATGACGCGGATGACACGGATTTGCACGGATAAAAAAAATAAGGAGAAATAAAAAATGTTACATTCAGAAATAACTGAAAATAAAATCAGCGAGAATCTACGTAATCCGTGTTATCCGCGTTCTATACAACTCAAAAGACAAGTTAAAAGAAATATAGAACGTTTTCCTGAAGATTTTATGTTTGAATTAACAAAAGGAGTATGATTCTTTAAGGAGCCAATTTGGCACCTTAAAAAGAGGAACTCACACAAAATATTTGCCAATCGTATTTACAGAACAAGGTGTTGCAATGTTATCAAGTGTTTTAAATAGTAAACAAGCAATAAATGTAAACATCCAAATTATGCGAATATTTACAAAGGTTCGTCAAATGCTTACAGATAATTTAAGTGTAAAACTCGAAGTAGAAGAAATCAAAAAGAAACTTAAAAATCAGGATAAAAATATAGAATTAGTATTTAGTTATATTAGATGAACTTATAGAGAAACAGGAAAATACAAAACCAAGAAGAATGATAGGTTATAAAAGGCATGATGGAGAATAAGAAATATCCATACATTAGGTTAAATCATAAATATTATTAAAATGAATAAAATATTCTTTTTTACATTCATTACAGTTTGTCTTATTTCAGGGTTAAAAAGTCAGGAAATAAATAATCCATTCGATAGCCCTATTAATAAAAAGAAAGAAGAAAAGGGGCTTGACAAAAGGATTGTTAAAACTATTGGAACCCTTTTCGATAATACCACATGGTATAGAAGGGATTTGAATTGTTCATCAACAATAAATAACAAAGCCACAGATAATGAGTTTGTCGGTTATATTTATCTAAAACATAAGGAAGATGATACATATACAGCCCTAATACCATTTTGGCTTGAAAAAAATCAGGATAATAAAAATAAGCCTGTTACAACTAATATAATTATTGATATTCTTGATATTGATTATCCGCAACCGCTAAATGCCGAACTGATAGATTGCCTTACAGGAAAAATTCAAAATATAGATTTTCAAGTAGATGACTATAAAATAGTTTTTAAAAACATATCGGTAACTAACTATCCAAAAATAATAAGGTTTGATGCTCTTATGACAAGAGGATATCTTAAAGGAAAAGAACCGAGAACTGAAGAAGAAAAAGTAGAAACCGCAAGAACTATCAGGAGGATAAAACAAAAAACAGATAGCTGGTCGCCACTTGCAGAAAATCAGATTATTGCCTAGCCTACCACAATACGCCCTATTGTCTCGCATGGAGGATATCATCAGTTTGGAAACAAAAGAGCAGTCATTTGGACAAACAATAAAAAATTGTCAGGGTACTTTGAAATAATAAACCAGAATAACAACAGACAGCATCCTGCTACCCAACCGGTTGTTTATAAAGGAAAGCTAAAAGATGCAGGTTTCCATATTTGGGGAGGAAATAATCTCATTGCTGATTTTTCGGAATTCAATGAGTCGGGATCCTATAAAATAAGACTTGTATTTGACCAAGATGAAAGAGGAATAACTGATTCTTATAGTTTTACAATTAAGCCCTCTCTTTATGTTGATTTGGCACAAAAAGCTTCTGAGTTTTTGTATTATCAAAGATGTGGGACAGAAATTCCCGGTTGGCACAAAGCATGTCATACCGACGATGCTGTTATTATGCCCGATGGAAAACGGATTGATGCTAGCGGCGGATGGCATTCTGCCGGTGATTTGAACAAATGGATAGGGCCTGCGCATTTCGCTGTTCGGGGTCTGATTACACTTTTTGAAACTTTTCCTGAAAAATTTACAGCAGATAAAAGAAATGGTATCCCAAAACTTATTGATGAAGCATGGTGGGAAGTAATGTTTTATAACAAAGTGTATTTAAATGGGTCATTTTTATCAATAATAACTCCGGGTGCTAACCCGTGGGTATGGTTAGGTCCTCCTGAAAATGCACCACCGCGTATTTCAACTTTAGAACAAATTGAAAAAATCCATCAAAGGAGCAATAGCGTTACTACTTTATTTACTGCAGCTTCGATGGCGAGAACTGCCCATTTGATGATTCCATATCAAAGTGAAGATTATGGAAAAACAGTTGAAATTGCCGAAGAATGTTATGAAATCAATAGCAAAACCGACCCTAATAAAAAAACCAGTTTAGGTCCTTTTGGAGTTGGGCTTAGCGATAATTTTCTTATGTTTCATGCAGGATTGCTTCAATTGGATATAGAGCTTTACCGAATTACTCAAGACAATAAATATAAACTTGATGCTAAGGAACGTGTTGAAAAAATTCTTTCCCTTAATGAAAATGATGGAACTTTTTATACTGATGAAGCGAAAACTATAAAACAATCACATATCGACATTCATTATTTGGCGCTTTATGAATATCTGATAATGAACCCCGAAACTCCTTTTAAGGATGATATAATAAATGTATTTGCTAATTGGGTAAATTATATAAAACCGGTGATTGATATGTCTCCTTTTGGTCAGGTTGGCAGATATACGAAAGACGGTGGAATAAGCAATATTCCCGGAAGGAGTACCACCTTTGCAAAGAAAGCATGGGCATTAGCTACTGCTGCAATCCTTCTTGACAAACCGGAATATATTGAAATCGCAGAACGCCAATTGCAGTGGATAACAGGTTTTAATCC
>JAIOSH010000370.1 GCA_021107685.1 Bacteroidales bacterium
AAATATGACAAATACACTTAAAAATACTGAATTAAATGCCCTGATTAGTATGCTGGACGAACCTGATACAGATATGTTCGATACGATAAAGGAAAAATTATTTTTATATGGTTCTGAAGCTATTCCTCATCTTGAAAACGCCTGGGATAATTCTTTTGATAATACCATACAACAAAGGATTGAAAACATTATACATAAAATCCAAATTGATAATATTTTTATTGAATTGAACAATTGGGTTAAATCTGATTTTATTGACATTTTAAAAGGGTTTATGATTATTACCAAGTTTCAATATCCTGATTTAAATGAAGAAAAAATAAAAACACAAATTGATAAAATAAAAAAGGATGTATGGCTTGAGCTAAACGATGATCTTACTGCTCTTGATAAAATAAAAGTTCTTAATCATATATTTTTTGATGTTTATAAATTTAAAGGTAATAAAAGTAATATTTATGCACCGCAGAATTTATATATCAATAATGTACTTGAAAGCAAAAAAGGAAATGCATTATCATTGGGTATTATTTATATCAGCATTTCCAAAAGTTTAAATATTCCTGTTTTTGGTGTTGATCTTCCACAACATTTTGTGTTAGCTTATATTGATGAATTTGCAAAAGAAAAACATACATCCACCAATGAGGAGGAAGTTCTATTTTATATCAACCCATTTAATAAAGGAGCGGTTTTTACACAAAAAGAAATAGAACTTTTTATTAAACAATTAAGAATCAAACCTGATAAATCCTTTTTTAAACCTTGTGATAATTTAACTATTATCAAAAGACTGATGGACACCCTTGTATATTCCTATGAAAAATTAGGCTATCCTGATAAAGTTGATGAATTAAATAATTTGTTTCAAGCCCTCACTTAACATGATTAATTCATGAATTTTTTGCATGTTTTTCCCATTCTGTTTTCGACATAATCCAATAAATAACTCCTCCTGATACAAAAGCTATGCTTATATAAACAAAACCTATAAAAAATTCACCAAAAATAATTTTCCCTATTCCGAATAAACAAAACATTACCAAAATACATCCTGCTATCCAATTAATGAATAAATTCCGGTATCCGGTATCTCCTTTAATTTCAGGAATTTTTTCAGCAATTTTTTCCCAGCCCTTTCCTCCGGGATGAACTTTTCTGTAAAATGAAATAAGTTTTTGTTCATCAGTCGGACGAGTAATAAAAGTTGCTACTAACCAAACTGCTGTTGACCATAATACAATAATTATTAAACTGGTTTCAAAGCTAATATTATAATATTTCAAAAAAGGATAAACGACATAAGGAGCTATCATTGCAGCAATTTCAGACCAGGCATTTATTCTCCACCAAAACCATCTTAAAATCAATACAAGACCTATTCCGCCACTACAGACAAGAATAAATTTCCAGGCATCACTTATCCTGCTAAACTGAGTAGTTACAATAAGTGAAAGTATTAATAATAAAAAAGTTGTTATACGTGAAATTCTAACATAAAATTTTTCGTCAGCATTTGGTTTTAAAAAAGGCTTAAATAGATCATTTACAATATAGGATGTACCCCAAACAGTTTGTGAAGCAATAGTTGACATATATGCTGCAAGGAATGCTGCCATTAATAATCCTAATAATCCCGAAGGTAATAATTTTTTCAATACCATTACATAAGTTGCACCTTTATCCGGTTCTTCGGGAAACATAACTAAAGCAACAAGAGCAACAATTATCCATGGCCATGGACGTAAAGAAAAATGAGCAACCTGAAACCATAAAGTAGCTAATAAAGAATGTTTTTCATTTTTTGCCGACATCATACGCTGGGCAACATATCCTCCTCCTCCCGGCTCAGCTCCCGGATACCAACTTGCCCACCATTGAACTCCAAGATAAGCTACAAAGGCTGTAACACTCATTTTTAATAAACCAGCCACAGAAGAACCTTCAGGTGTTTGTCCTCCTATTTCCGGTGTATATCTAAAAACCCAATCAGGTAATTTTTCCTTTAAACCCGATATTCCGCCAATTTCATCAGAATTAACTGCATAAATTGCTAAAGTAATACATCCTGCCATTGCCATCACAAATTGAAAAGAATCTGTTAAAGATACTCCCCACAATCCTGACAATGAAGAATACAAAGCCACAAACAACATAATAAATCCAACAACAATTAAATGAGAACTAAATTTCATACCAAGTAATAATATTTCTTTCTGCCCAAAAATCATAAGTTCAGGAAACATAACTTCAAGTATCTTCACCATTGCAAGATTAACCCAGGCAATAACAATCATATTCATAAAAATACCTATATAAACGGCTCTAAAACCTCTAAGAATTTTAGAAGATTTTCCTGAGTAACGTATTGCAACAAATTCACAATCTGTTAAAATTCCTGACCTTCTCCACAGGCGGGCAAAGAAAAAAACAGTAAGCATTCCACCGAATAACATGTTCCACCAAAGCCAGTTTCCGGCTATTCCATTATCTGCTACAAGTTCGGTAACTGCCAAAGGTGTATCAGCAGCAAAAGTTGTTGCAACCATACTTGTACCGGCAATGTACCATGGTAGCTTTCTTCCGCTTAAAAAGAAATCCCCGGTACTTCTTCCGGCACGCTTTGACATATATATACCTATGGAAATGCTTATTAAGAAATATAGGGCTATTATGCTCCAATCCAAAACCGATAAACTCATAATCGAATCTGTATTACAACGCTTTTCTTTCTTTCCAAAGTTGATTAAATGATTTTGATTCTACATGCGGTAAGGCTCTCCTCGGTCCCCAAAGTTTTTTAAAGAAAATACCTATTGCCAAATTTTTCATTTTAGCTCCGAAAAAATCTATCATCCACCTGTTTAGCATAACTTTTTTCCAAGCAAACATTGTAAATTTATCCATTGATTTTGCTAAACCTCTTTTTACAGAATCGTTTCTGTTATAAAGTAAAAGTTCATGTAAAGGTATTTTAACAGGGCAAACTTCAGTACATTTTCCACATAGAGATGACGCAAAACTCAAATGTTTATATTCTTCCATTCCTCTTAAATGCGGGGTTATAACCGAGCCTATCGGACCACTATATGTTGTACCATAAGAATGACCACCAATATTTTTATAAACAGGACATGCATTTAAACAAGCACCGCATCTCATACAGGTTAAAGCGACTTTCTGTTTTTCTTGCTCTAATAATTCTGTACGATTATTATTCAATAAAACCAAATACATCTCATCAGGTCCGTCAATTTCTCCTTCTTGTTTTGGTCCTGCAATTATTGAATTATAAACTGTAATATCTTGTCCTGTTCCATGTGTAGCAAGAAGTTGCCAAAATAAATCCAGATCATCTATCGAAGGTATAAGTTTTTCAATACCTACAATAGCTATGTGAACTTTTGGGAAAGATACCGTCATTAATCCATTACCTTCATTTTCTGTAAGAGCAACTGCACCGATATCAGCAATCAAAAAATTACCTCCTGTAATTCCAATATCAGCATTTACGAAACTTTTTCGCAATTTTTTTCTAACAAATTCTGTAATATCTTCAGGCTTACTTTCTTTTGGTGTTCCAAATTTTTTGTTAAATAATTCTGCAATATCCTCTTTGGATTTGTGCATTGCCGGGGTTACTATATGATAAGGCTTTTCTCCTGCTACCTGTACAATATATTCACCTAAATCCGTTTCTAATGATTCAATATTATTTTTCTCCAAAGCATAATTAATCTCTATTTCCTCTGTTGTCATGGATTTTGACTTTACAACTTTCTTTGCTTTATGCTTTTTTAAAATTGATAATATTTCTTTTACTGCCTCTTTCTGATTTTGTGCCCAAATAATTTTTCCACCTCTCTCCTCAAAATTTGATGAAAATTCTATTAAATATTTATCAAGATTATTTAATACCTTATTCTTTAAAACCGCAGCTCTTTTCTTTGCAAGTTCTAAATCTCTATATCGCTCCTTTCCATTTAATACGGCATTATCATATTTAGAAATGTTAAATTTTATTTTTTTTCTATGTTCTAAATCAAATGATTTTATTTCCGAATCCTTAATAAACTTCTGTATTACTTCAGACATAATTATATTATTAACTATTAAATTCCAAAACACAAGCACCAAATAACAAATAAATCTCAATTATTAAAATTTCAATGTCCAAAACAACTATTTTGACTTTTCTATGATAGATGAAAATATTTTTTTCAATTCATTGCCTTCGTTGAAAAGAGTTGTTGCTTCAGCCTCATATTCTTTTGGGTTAGTCTCTTTAATTAATCTTATAAAATATACACTTTCTTTTGATTCCTTTCTACAAATTTTTATCCTAAACAAAAAGTCTTTTTTACTTAATGCTTCGTTTGCCTCTATATAATTAGCTCCAACAGAACCCGACGCTTTTATAACTTGTTTTCCATCTTCAATATTCGCTGTTGTTAGTGATAATTTTTTTACAAATAGCCTAACTTTTTTAGCAAATTGAAACGTTCGTTCTTCTAAATCATAAATTTTTGGTTTTGAATTTGTATTTTTGGTCATTGTAATTTATTTGTATTTTGTTATTTGGTGCTTATAATTTATTTCGTTATAATTTTACAACAAAGTTATTGATTTTTTTTACTCTTCTTATATGTCTTCCGCCTTCAAATTCTGTTGTTAAAAAAATTTTAACCATATCAAAGGCTTTGTTAAACTCAATATATCTTCCGGGCAATGAAATAATATTAGCATTATTATGTAATCTGGATACTTTTGCCTGTTCTTCATTCCAACATAAAGCTGCTCTTATTTCCGGATATTTATTAGCAATCATACTTGCCCCCTGACCACTACCACAAATTATTATACCCATATTAAATTTATTTTCATTTACAGCTCTAACTAATGGATGTATAATATCAGGATAATCTACAGAATTTTCTGAATTTGTTCCATAATCCTTTATATTATAACCTTCTTCTATTAAATTTTTAAATAAAAATTCTTTTAATTTATATCCTGCATGATCACTTCCTATAGGTAAAATATTATTTTTATCAAACATTGTTAATAATTTTTTGGAACAAAATTAATTATAAATAAACAAATATAAATTATTTACTTAATATTTAATACTTTGTTAAAATAAAAAAAACTTACTTTTATCCTTAGTATATTATATATCAAATTTTTATTTTTTTTTAACAATATTTATGTTTATATCTGCGTAACTTTGTTATTAATTTTTAATAATTAAATATCTTATCAACAATTTTTATAAAATTTAATAAACCAAATTTTTTATATAAAAGTTATAAAAAATAATCAGCATAAAATTAACATAATATTGATTGAATTTATAATAAAATTACTAACATTAATAATATATAAACAATGTATTAAAAAACCACAAATAATTAAAATACAATATTTTTGCTTAAAAAATTTGTTAATTATATGTTGATAATAAATTGCAACTCAATAAAGCAAGAAAAAATAAAAATATTTTTACACAGTATTAACAACATATATATTATATAATAAAATATTTTTAAAATATATTATTAATATATATAAAGAATTATGAAAGAAACAAGAGAAAAAAAATACAGTAATTTTGAATCAAATTTAAAACTCAAAACTCAAATTTTGAAATTATTAAAAGAAAAAAATGCTGTATTATTAGCTCACTATTATCAAATTCCAGAGATTCAGGATATTGCAGATTATATTGGTGATAGTTTGGGATTAGCACAAAATGCTGAAAAAACTAATGCAGATATTATTGTTTTTGCCGGTGTAAATTTTATGGCAGAAACAGCAAAAATATTAAATCCTAAAACAAAAGTAATTTTACCTGATTTAGAAGCCGGATGTTCTTTAGCGGATTCTTGTCCTGTTGAAGATTTTAGAAAGTTTAAGAAAAAGTATCCTGATCATATTGTAATATCATATATAAATTGTAGTGCAGCTATTAAAACTATGTCGGATGTTATATGTACTTCTGGAAATGCAGTACAGATTGTTGAATCTTTTCCAAAAGAACAAAAAATAATTTTTGCACCGGATAAAAATCTTGGTGGATATATAAACATGGTAACAGAAAGGAATATGAAATTATGGAATGGAAAATGCGATGTTCATGATATTTTAACAACAGAAGCAATTATTAATCTTAAAATTGAGAATCCTGATGCAAAATTGATAGCACATCCCGAATGTAAAGCTCCTGTTCTTGAACTGGCAGATTTTGTAGGTTCAACAACAGCTATGTTAAAATATACGATAAAAGATAATGCTGAAAAATATATTGTTGCAACAGAAACAGGTATCTTACATCAAATGAGAAAAGATTCTCCGAAAAAAGAATTTATTATTGTTCCTACTGATGAAACATGTTCTTGTAATGATTGTACTTATATGAAAATGAATACAATGGAAAAATTATATTTGTGTTTAAAAAATGAACAACCCGAAATAGTATTATCATATGAAGTTATAGAAAAAGCAAAAAAACCTATATTGAGAATGCTTGAGATTTCAAAAAAATTAAATTTAATTAAATAATGAAAAAATATTTTCTTATAATATTTTTATTTGTAATAACTTATATAAATGCACAGAATGTAGTAAATCCTGATGGATATAATATTTTTTATTATGAAAATGAAAAAAAATCAAGTGAAGGTTTTATGAAAAACGGTCAACCTGATGGATACTGGAAAACATATAATAAAAACGGCATTTTAAAATCGGAAGGTAATCGTAAGAATTTTGAATTGGATAGTATATGGACTTTTTATAATGACTCAGGTAAAGTTATTCTTAAAATTAATTATCTAAAAGGAAAAAAAAATGGGATAAGGACAACATATCATGAAGACGAAATTGAAGAAGAAAATTTTATAGATAATGTTAAGCAAGGTTTAACAATTTATTATTATTCTGATAGGAAAATCAGAAAAAAAGTAAATTTTATTGATGGTCTGGAAGAAGGAATAGCAAAAGAATTCTCAAAAAAAGGTATTGTTATTAAGTTAATTGAATATAAAAAAGGATTCATAATTAATATTGAAAATATTAACAAGACTGATAAAAGTAATTTAAAGCAGGGTAAATGGATATATTTTTATGAAAATGAAAATATTAGAAAGGAAGGAACATATAAAAATGATTTAAAACATGGGTATTTCAAGGAATACACTGAAGATGGTAATTTGATAAGTACGACAAAATATGTTGATGGAATAAAACAGGAAGATGTTGCTGAATTAGCGAGATTAGAAATAAAAACAGATTATTATCCTGATGGAAAAGTAAAAATAGTTGCAAGTTATAAAAATGATATTCCCGAAGGTATAAGAAGAGAATATTCACAGGAAGGGGATATTGTAAAATCTTATGTTTTTAAAAATGGAGATATTGTTGGTGATGGAATTATTGATGAAGAAGGAATAAGAGATGGACATTGGGAAGAATTTTATATTGATGGTACTTTAAAATCTGAAGGATTATATAATAAAGGAAAAAGATCAGGGGAGTGGAAATTTTATCATAAAAACGGAAAATTAGAACAAATAGGAAAATATAATGAAGAAGGAAAATGTGATGGAATATGGGAATGGTATTATGATTCGGAAAATTTATTAAGAGAAGAAAGTTATTATAATGGTCTTGAAGATGGATATATGACTGAGTATAGCGAAGAAGGTGAAATTATTGCCGAAGGTGAATATATTGAAGGTTATGAAGAAGGATTCTGGAAATATGACTATGGAGATTTTAGAGAAGAAGGAACTTATTTAAATGGTACAAGACACGGCTTATGGAAATATTATTTTAATGACGGAATATTAAGATTTGAAGGTAAATTTATAGAGGATAATCCTAATAGTAAACATACTTATTATTGGGATAATGGAAACAAAAAAACAGAAGGAACTTATTTAATGGGCAGAAAAGAGGGCGAATGGATTAAA
>JAIOSH010000083.1 GCA_021107685.1 Bacteroidales bacterium
CTTAAAGATAATAGAAGAAGAAACTAATAATGCAAACGAAGAAGATTTTTTTCTTTCCAAATTATACGATTGTGATGCAGCTATAAAAATATGCCTGCCTACAGATACAAGCCTTTGTGGTGAAAGCTTTGTAATTGTTGCAGACAGTAATTTTATCGAATATTTCTGGAACGGGGAACCTGGCTGCAATGAACTGAAAATTGATTCAACAGGAATATATACGATTGAGACAATTGATGAACATTTTTGTATTTCAAGGGATACTATAATTGTGCAATTAAACAAACCACCGGAACTTAACTTAGGAGAACCTGTTACGGTTACCCAAGGCGAAACTGTTACACTCTATGCCACTGATGGTATGAAAGAATATTTATGGAGCGATAATTCCACATTATCTTTTCTTAATGTAAATACGTCAAATAAAAAACCTGGAGAACATATCTATTGGGTTGAGGTTGTTGATGAAAATGAATGTGTTTCAGAAGATGAGGTATTGATAGAAGTTGTTGAAAATAAAATGATGGAAACAGATGAATTTGGTAATAATGCAGGGCAGGAATTAATAGTTAGTATTTTTCCAAATCCGGCGAAGGATAATATTACACTGTACATAGAAAATTCAGACCCAGATCATAATGTCAAAATTATTATTACTTCAGTAAAAGGTGAAAAAATGCTTCAACACACTTATTCAAAAAATAATAGATTTTTCAAAGAAGAAATAAGTTTAAACACCCTAAACAGTGGCGATTATAATTTGGTTGTCATAAATGGTAATATCAGAAGAACTATTAAATTTATTAAATTAGTTAATTGATTAAAACAATGAAAAATAATTTAGTTTTACTTTATTTTATAATTTTTATTTCACCAATTTCTTTTGGGCAGAAAACTGACAATATTGAACAATTATTAAACACTGCATTTGAAAAAGGAACTATTGAAAATATTAAAATAGGCCATGGTTTTGGAAATATTACTTCTAAAAGTTATGATGAATTTCCTCAACAAAAAAGAGAAACCAATATTTTGAAAGAAAGATATGGTGGTATTCCAGTTAAAAATGGAAAAATTAATGATTCTTCTTTAACTATTAAAAACGTTCATATTATTAGTAAAGAAAAAAAGAAAATAAAAACCACAGGACTAAACAAATCATCTTCTTCGGCTAATGATTGGATATTAAATAATGAACCAAGTGTAGTTTTCCCTTCTGCAAATGCAAGTAGCTTTATAAATGAAGCAAAAGCAATGGTTTCAAATTACACCGGTAAATTAAATTACAAAATCCCATTATTTTCTTTAAAAAGCTATGATATTGAACTACCAATATCTCTCTCTTATAATACATCTGGTGCAAAGGTTGATGAGATTGCTAGTTGGGTAGGTTTGGGATGGACGCTTAATGCGGGAGGTTGTATTACAAGAGTTATGAAAGGATTGCCTGATGAATATAAAGGTACAATAGGTACTTTATACGGCATTACTTTACCGGCTTATGGGTATCTACATTTAAAAAATCACCCTGACCATGGGTTTATTAATATTGAAGGTTTCCCGTCGCAATATAATGAATTATTTCAAAAGAGATTTGTTAGAAATGCCGAATGGGAAAATCTTGATGGTTTTAATATGGGAGATGGACTGGGAAATGGTGAAGCATGGGATACTCAAGGTGATGAATTTTATTTTAATTTTTCCGGTTATGCAGGCAAATTTGTATTTGACCAAAATGGTAATATCCTAACTTTACCTCATAATAACTTTAAAATTACGAAAACCTCTAAGATTTTTAACATAGAAGGAGTTAATGTAGAAAGAATTGTAAAGTTTGATGTTATAACCCCAGATGGTTATAAATATACTTTTGGAGATATAAATCTGGATGCTGTGGAAACCACAATTAATATTCAGGTTTCTAGAAAAATTAAATACCAGTACCCACATATAACATCAGCTTCTCTAATAAATGGCATTGAAGTAGATTGTTGGTACAGATTACCATTATTAGTACCGACATTATATGGTTTTGAACATATTGATATTATAAGATATAATACTTTTCCCTATAGTTCCACTTGGTATTTAAAAAAGATAACTTCACCAACTGGAGATGAGATTAACTTTTATTATGAACAGAATGAATATTTAGATTTTTATATCACGAAGCGTGGTCACAGTATTGTTTTACCAAATCTTTCAGAAGGAATTCTGCCTATTAATGGTACAAATTATATCGTTCATGTTTCATTACTTGGAGATAATTTACCAGTATGGCACAAACAAGAAGTGACCTTTTTTAGAAATGAGGTAGTACATAAAACAAAATTATTAACATCAATAGTCTCCAAAGCTGGTAATAAGGTTGAATTAATAACATCACCTGTTTTGAGAGAGGATAATTTAGGTTCAAAAAAACTAGAGTATTTGAAAATTTATGATCATTTGAATCATGAACAAAAATCATATAAGTTCTTGCATTCTTATTCTCAACCCGAACAATATCAAATTAAAGATATATTCTATCTGGGAAAAAACCCTTGGGACTCAACTCAATTTTTATTTTTTGAAGAATATGATGGTAATGTAAATGATATTCTTTTATTTTCAGAACAAAAAAGATTATTTTTAGATTACATTTATGAATATGACAGTAACGGTGACAATAACTTACCACCCTACCGGTTTGTTTATAATCTTGGAATTCGACCCCGAAGAGGATCTTATAAAACAGACAAATATGGATATTTTAATAACAATAATCGTGGTACTAATATCCGAAAAATTTCTTATTTAGGTGTCTTTTCTGATAATGTACCAAAATTTCCTGCAACAATAGATTATTTTTTTATTTGGGACAATCTAGCATTTCCTGTTGCTAGTTATTATTGTGAAGTTGCTAATTCATGTGAATCATGTGCAAAAGCTGGCATTTTGGAAAAGATAATTACACCTACATTAGGAAGTGTTGAATTTTCGTATGAATCGAATAAAAAAGGAAGCCAAAATACATCAGGGTTAAGGGTTTCGAGTATTAAGGAGTATCCAAATGCTTTAAACAATTCAGAATTTATTGAAACTAATTATACCTATTCTGGAGGGGCAACTGTAAATACCTATAAATCAAGATATAGCTTACCTGTTAATTTTAATTTTTATGAAGGTAAAAACGTTTATGTTTTCTCCAGTTCTGTTGTTTCAGATTTATTTACTCAAGGTTGTGTTGTTGGATATGATAATGCTAAAATACAAAAATCAACAAATGGTTACAGTGTATATACCTATTATAATCCAACAGAAATAATTAATCAAAGTTCACCGGTATATCATGTAGGTGAAACAGGTAGCAGTACAAATACCTATCCATATCCTATAGACATAGATATGGATTGGAAACGTGGGCTTATGAAAACATTTGACCAGACATTGAATGATGGTTCTGAAACATACTCGAAAAATTATACATATGATCTTGACCCAACTGATTTTACTAAAAAATATGCTTTTGGTTTAATTGGTGGTATTTTTAAACTTGATGCACCAGATGAACCAAATGTTTTCCCCCAGTATTATGCAGGAAAATATAAGTATGAATTAGGATGGTTTTATGATGAATCAGAAACAATAAAATATTATTCAAGCGATTCACCAGGAGATGAATCTAAAGCTATTACCAAAATCGTTAACAATGTTTATGAGGTTAAAGAGCACAATAACGAACAATTTACATTCTTAAAAGAAACTTCAACTACAGCAAGTAATGGAAAAGAAATAAAAACGAAAACTCAATTTCCATTAGATATAACTAATCCTTCAAATGTGTATATGACTCAATCTGTGTTAGATAAAATGAAGGAAAAAAATATGTTAAATACTCCTCTCATCAAGGAAGTATTTGTTAATGTAGAACAAAAAGAAGGGGCTATAATTAGTTATGATTCACAAAACGGAAATGATGATTTTATTAAACCCTCAATTATTCGAAAATATGAAAATATTGATTATGAAATCAAATCAAGTTTTGACAGGTATGATAATTGGGGAAATCTTCTTCAATTTCATAAAGAAAACAATATATACACATCATACTATTGGGGATATAATGGACAATATCCAATAATTCAAGCAGATAATATTAATTACGATGCTCTTGAAGCTGCCATAGATGCAATTCAATCGGATATGGAATTATTTTTGGAAAACCTTGGAGATTTAACTGAGGAAACACAACGTACAGATTGGGAATTTTTCAATATATCTTTACGTGAAGCTTTACTCAATTCATTAATTTCTTCATACACCTATAATCCTCTTATCGGAATTACATCAAAAACGGATTTTGCCGGAAATACGATTTATTATAATTATGATAATTTTAGCAGGCTCCAAACAACCAGAGATCAGAGTTTTAATATCGTTGAGCATATTGATTATAATTATTATGAATTAATAGATGTAAATCCTAAAATATTTAACCTGAATAGTAATACTGGAACCGAACAGGTAGAGGTAATTACAGATTTAAACTGGAATGTTTCAGAAAACTCAGAGTGGATTTCAATTTTACCTCCTAGTAGTGGTACAGGTGATGGTACTTTTTCATTTTCTTATTCTGCAAATTCTGAATTTGGAGTGCGGTCTGGGTTAATTACTGTATCATCAACATCACCCCCATGCCAAACAACTATTGTTGTTAATCAGACTGCTAACCCATTTTTATATGTTGAACCTGTTTTAATTGAAATCGGACAACACCCATCAGGTGAAATTCCAATAAATGTTTCATCGAATACAGTATGGACTGTGTTTACAGATGACGATTGGATTTCAATTAATCCTACATCTGGTCAGTTTAATAATACGTTTTATATTCAATGCGCTCATAATCCAGGCGCCGCAAGAGAAGGTTCTGTAATTGTTGAAGGTAATAATGTTAATCCTGTTACTATAATTGTGTCTCAGTTGGGACATCCATAATAGCAAATAATTCAATTTAATGATTTAAAAGTTCAAAAATAAATCAATTATGAAAATAATAATATTTTTATTAGTTTTATTAGTTTTATTAGTTTCCACAACCGTGATATCCCAAACAGGCGATGATGGCTGGAACAACCGTATAATTGACATCTATGAAAATGACATTGAAAAAGCAAGACAATCCATAACCTTTATTCCTGACTTCGATACTCAGGGGCATACCGATTTTAATGCTTATATTGACCCTGACATTCCTTTTAATGGCGGCATCCCGGTTACCGACGGAGTATTTAATATGAATTTCATTAGACAATTTATACCCATTCACGATAATAAAACCACTTCTGCCCCTTCACACAGCGGGCTTGATTATTCAAAATGGGCCGAAAGCATAGCCTACTTTGACGGTCTTGGACGCGAAATTCAAAAGGTAGTGGTAAAAGGTACAACTGCCAATACCGATCTCATACAACCCATTGTTTATGACGATTACGGACGCATCAAAAAAGAGTATTTACCTTACGCAATTACGCAGGGTGGTGATGATGGCCCGGGAGGTTTTCGTCCGGATGTAATTACTGAGCAACTTAATTTTTATAATACCTTTTATCCCGATGAACAGGGTATTACTTTTGCCGAAAAAGATTTCGATAATTCACCTTTAAACCGTGTAATGAAACAAAGTGCCCCTGGAGAGGCATGGAAACCCGACGGGGGACACGAAGTGGAATTTCAATACGGGACTATCGGTACGGAAGTATTTTTATTTTCGGTAACATCAGACAATCAACTGAAAAAAGAGGGATACTACCCTGTACAAAAACTGTATAAGACAAGCATAAGTGATGAAAACGAAAATGAAAATGAAATAATTGAGTATACAGATTTGCAGGGAAAGCTGGTAATGAAAAAATCGTTAAACAGTGGTGAATGGTTTAGTACTTATTATGTTTATGATGATTTCGGACTGTTACGATATGTTTTATCTCCTGCCGCAAGTAGTATTCTTATAGGTTCAAGCGGATTGATAGGAAATATTTATGACAATCAAACTATTCAGGATTATTGTTATTATTACGAATATGATTACCGAAAACGGCTGAAAATAAAAAAGCTTCCCGGCGCTGAGAGTGTATATTTGGTTTACAACAAAAGAGATCAATTAGTGCTAACCCAGGATGGAAACCTGAGGAATAACAATGACTGGCTTTTTACAAAATACGATGTTTTTAATCGCCCGATAATGACCGGAAAATACTATCTTGACCAACCTGCAGGTCAGGAAGATGTGCAGCAATTTGTAGATTATTATTTTACTACTTATTACGAACTAACGGATCTTGGCACTGAAACAGGATATACAAACGATGCTTTCCCTGATATAACATCTGCCGGTTGCGAAATTTACACCTTAACTTACTACGATAATTATGAATATATTGATCAGGAATTTGGTAGCACATATAATTTTGTAAATACTGAAATCAGTTTTATGTATCCCCTTGCAACCGATACAAAAGGACAGGTAACTGCCGTAAAAATTAGAATTTTACCTAATTCCGAAATTACACTCGAAAGCGGAATGGAGTATTTAATAAGCGTTAACTATTATGATAAGTATAAACAATTAATCCAGGTAGTTGCTGATAATCATCTGGGAGGTTTGGATATTATTTCCAATAAAATAAATTTTACCGGCGATATACTTCTGACTAAAGAAAATCATAACAATGGCAGTGAAAGTATTATTGTTCAAAATGAATTTGAGTACGATAACGGCAAACGTTTGAAAAAAACCAAACATAAAATTAATGATGAAAGCTGGGTAACTGTTAACGAACAAAAATATGATGAACTGGGACGGGTTAAAAGAAAGCACTTGCATGGAAGTAGCAATAATTCTTTACAAACCGTAAATTATAAATATAATATCCGCGACTGGCTTACCGATATTAATGATATTGCTGCATTGGGAAACGACTTGTTCGCATTAAACCTCGGCTATA
>JAIOSH010000417.1 GCA_021107685.1 Bacteroidales bacterium
GACCGTTCAAATGCTTTTAATAGAATAATTTCTTTAATTCTGGCTAAAATTGTTGATGAAAGCAAAGGTAATAATGAGGTTGCCGGTTTTCAAATAAAACCGGGAGTTGAAAGCCATGAGGAAGTATTGGAACGTCTGCAATCATTGTATTCAAAAGCAATGAAAGATTACTTGCAGGAAGATGTTATTGATTACACGATAGGAGATATAGAAAGGGAAATCAACAATTTCCCAAAACAATCAGCACAAGAAAATTTGTTGCGGATTTACAGGGAATTAAAATTTTATAGCAATAATGAATTTGCATTTAAAGAAATTTACAACGAGAAATTGTTTAATGAAAATGCAAAAGTTCTTGAAGAAATAATCAGGCTTTTTCAACCTTACAAATTCAAATACAATAAAAAGGCACAATTTCTCGGAGACTTTTTCGAGTTAATGCTTGAAACAGGTTATAAACAATCAGAAGGACAGTTTTTTACACCAACCCCCATTGCCCGGTATATAATTTCTTCAATTCCATTAAACGAGATTATCCACAGAAAAATAGGAAATAAGGAAAAACGCTTTTTACCGACAGTAATTGACTTTGCTTGTGGCAGTGGACACTTTTTAACTGAAGCCATTGAAGAAATACAGGAACTTATCCAAAATATTGACCCGATATATGAAAAAGAATACGATGTATTAAAGCATTATCGTAATAATACTATTTGGGCAGGAGACTACATTTATGGAGTGGAAAAAGATTATCGTCTGGCACGTACAACCCAGGTAGCATGTTTTATGCACGGAGATGGCGAGGCAAACATCATTTTTGGCGATGGTTTGGAAAAACACGAACGCTTGCAAAAAGACGGAACTTATGATGTTTTAATAGCTAATCCGCCATATACAATTAAAGACTTTAAAAAACACTTGAATGTAAACCCGCAGGATTATGAGCTGTGGGAAAATCTTACAATTGACTCTGACGATATTGAAGTACTTTTTATTGAACGAATGAAACAATTGCTTACAATCGGTGGTATGGCAGGAATTATTTTACCAAGTTCAATTCTATCTAATGCAGGTGTATATACAAAAGCAAGAGAAATAATTTTAAAGCATTTTGAAATAATTGCCATTACCGAATTTGGCGGTATCACATTCGGAGCTACAAGCACCAACACTGTTACATTATTTTTGAAAAAAAGACATAACGATTTTGTAAAAAATTGCGGATACATTGCCGATGATTTTATTTTAAACCAAAATGGCAGGGAACACGACTTTATAAATAGTGAGCAATTATTTAAAAATTACGTATCCCTTCTCAATTTAGATTTTAAAGCATATAAATCATTTGTAAACAGAGAAGCAAACGAAGAAATTAAAGAAACCGAGTTTTATAAGAATTATAATAATTGGTTTGAAGGTTTAACAGTAGTTAAAAAACATAAAAAGAAAAAAACATTTAATGATTTAAGTAAAGATGAGAAGGAAGCTCAACTTAAATCAATGTTTTATGATTTTGTGCTTGAAATTGAAAGAGATAAGTTCTTTAACTTTTTGCTTACCCATAAATTAAAGAATAAGCAAATTAACGAAAAGCAAACCAAGAAATCATTTGTACCACAAAAAATCTTAATCGTAAAATCAGGTAGCGATAATGCCACACAAAAAGCATTTCTCGGTTATTCATTTAGCGACAGACGTGGATACAAAGGCATTAATGTGAAACCAAGCAATAAAATGTATGACAATAAAAATCTTATAAATCCTGCAAAAGTTAACTCATACATTTATAAAGCATTTTTAAACCAGCCCATTCCTGAAATACACGAAGAACTAACAAAGCATTTAAAACAAGTAAACCTTGTTGATTGTATTAATTTTGAGAAGATTGATTTTGATAAAAGGATAAATACAAGTCCTGAAATAAAAAGGGAATTTGCCAGCAAATATTCTTTAATAGATTTAGAAAGAATTGCAAATATTGATAGTGGGACAAATGCACCACAAGATTTAAAGTATTTTACTGATGGTAAGTATGCTTTTATTAGAGCTAATAATCTCAACTATCTGGATGACCAATCATACATAATTCCATTAACAGAAAATTTAATAAACGATTTAGCTGTTAAAGAATTAACGCTAAAAGAATTCCCAAAAGAAACTATTCTTTTTCCGAAGAGTGGGCAATCTGTAAATACTAATAATATTGGTAGATTAAAAGAAAAATCTTTTGTAGTGAATCACCTTGCGAGTGTTTTTTGCAAAAATTTAATGTTAAATAAAATATTGTTTTACATTTTAAAAACATTTGGCATATCAAATTTTAAAAATGTAGAATCAGGTTATCCCACAATAAATTTATCTACAGTTAAAAAATATAGAGTACCCGATATCCCCGAAAATATTCAACAAAAAATCACAATTGAAATTGAAGCCATAGAAAATAAAGAAGAAAAGGCAAAGAACGATATTGAAGGAAATTACAATGAAGTTAAAAATATCATAAATAAGTCTTTTACTGACTATGCTTTAGACTTAAGAATTTCTAACTCTTTTTATATTAATAATAACAGTATTGACCCTAAAAAGGAATATGGAGATAACTTATTTACATACGTTGATATAGATAGTGTTGGAAAAGGAACAGGTAAAATAGAATTCACGCAAAAAATAAAAGGAATTGATGCTCCTTCAAGGGCAAAACGAATAGCAGAAAATGAAACGGTAATAATTTCAACAGTAAGACCGTATCTAAAAGGCTTTGCTTTTATTGAAAAAGTTCCCGAACAAACGATTTTCTCAACAGGCTTTGCTCTTATTAAATCAGAAAATGAAAAGGATTATAGTACAAAACTTTTGTATTACTATTTTATGTTCTCTGATAATTTAATGGAACAGATGAAAGTAAAGATGCCAAAATCATCTTACCCAAGTATCAATAAAGCAGATATTGATAGCTTTACAATCCCAAACATTCCTTTTCAAGAACAAATCAAACTTTTGAAGGAACTTAAAAAACTCGAAACTAAAATTGAAAAACTAGAACAATCCATTTCAAATACTGAAACAGAAAAAAAGGAAATTTTAAAAAAATATTTAGAAGAATAGATTATGGCATTTTTTACCAAAAAACAATTTGAAAGTATTGCAAATTCAAAAGCAGGTTACAAAGGTTTGCAAGGTTTTGTAAACGAAGCAAGACAATATTCAAGACGTTTATATACAACAAGTATTTTTCTTTCCCATGCACATACTGACAAATCAGTAGTAAAACAAGCCATTACTTTTTTTCGAACATTAGGAATTGATGTTTATGTGGACTGGATGGACAAAACAATGCCCGAAAGACCAAACGGAGCAACTGCAAATAAAATTAAGTTAAAAATCATAGAAAATGATAAGTTTATTTTATTAGCAACAAATTCCGCAGTTAAATCAAAATGGTGCAACTGGGAAGTTGGTATTGGCGACACATATAAATACTTAAAGAAAAAATTAGCAATATTACCTTTAGCTGATAATAGTGGTCACTGGGAAGGGAACGAGTATTTACAAATTTATCCAAGTATTCAAGAGTTTACAACTCAATTAGGTAAAAATTTTTTTATTAAATATCCCGATGGTAGCATTGAACGCCTTAAACAATGGTTAAATAAATAAAATCATGGACAAAGAAATCATTCATAAAGAGATTGATTTAATTCAATCAGTAATAAACAGAATGGCAAATAATTCCTTTTTGCTTAAAGGATGGTTAATTTCGATTATTGCAGTTGTTTTGGCATTGTCAAAAGACAGCATTATCTCAAAAAATAATTATGCAATTTTTATTATCCTGCTTTTACCTTCCCTTACATTTTGGTATTTGGATGCTTTCTTTTTACACAAAGAAAGATGCTATCGTAAACTATATGATTGGGTTATTGAAAACAGAAAAAATTGTGCTGATTATCTTTATAGTTTAAACTACAAAAGGTTTGAGAAAGAAGTTAAAAGCATTTTTAAAATTATGTTTTCCACAACTCTTATTGTCTTTTATGGTTTGCCCTTTCTTTTTCTAATTTCAATCATAATCTATAAATATTTCGGTTAATGGCTAAATACGTGTTTTTCAGTTTCGATTATGATGATGTGAAAAATTTCAAGGTCAATATTGTCAGAAAGAGTTGGCTGCTAGGAAATAAAAAAGAATCTTTTATTGATAGTTCAATTTGGGGAAAGTCAAAAACTAAAGGCTCAACTGGTGTATTAAAGGTTCACAAAAAGAATAGCTCAATTTATTACATTGGTTACATTTCTGAATATCATTTAAATAAAATATTCAAAAATTAGTTTTTTAATTCTCAACTATTTCAAAAGAATTTACAATAAATTTTAATTCACAGATTTTTTTCTTGTAATCTTTGGTCTTATACACAGTTGTTTGTATTAAATAAATTTCATCGGTTTTATAGTTTTTAAGATAAAGCACAAGATTTATGAATTTACCGTAATCTTCATTTGTTTCAAACAAAACCCAGAACGAATCTTTATTTTTAAAATCCATTCTTCCTAAATCAATAATTTCAAATTTATTATCATTTATTATTGACTTAATTTCGCTTTTAAAATAAGTTGCCAATGAATCTGTTGAATTATAACCTGTTAAGGAAATTGACTGCAATAAATTAATGTTCTGCATTGCTTCAAAATTATTTGCAGCTACTATTCCGTATAGAGAGTCAAAGTAATTTTCCTGAATATCCCAACTGTAAGGCACACTTATCATAAACTTATTATTAGGGTCGCCAAAAGTTATTAAATCATTAAAATGATACCCTTCTGATTTGCAATTATTATAATATTCGGATAATTTGTAATTACAAATTCTATTTTTCCTGTCTTTACAGGCAGATAGTATTAAAACAATTGCAAGAAAGAAAAAAGCAATATTCTTATTCATTAAACTAAATTATTTAAAAGCCTAATAATTGTATTTATTTTTCCAAAAGAATTTTAATCTTGCTCTTAATTCATTTTCTTTTTTATTTTTTTGTGGCTCATAAAATTTTGTTCCCCTGATTTTTTCAGGTAAAAATTCCTGTTCTATAAAATTATTTTCGTAATTATGAGCATATTTATAATTTTTACCATATCCAATATCTTTCATTAATCTCGTCGGAGCATTCCTTATATGTAAAGGAACAGAAAGGTTGCCTGTTTTTCTTACAAGTTGCTGAGCATCATCAATTGCAACATAAGAAGCATTACTTTTAGGTGATGAAGCTAAATATATTACAGTTTGCGACAGAATTATTCTACATTCGGGATAGCCAATAACATTAACAGCATCAAAGCAAGTTTGAGCCAGCAATAAGGCATTCGGATTAGCATTTCCAATATCTTCCGAAGCGAGAATAAGTATCCTTCTGGCAATAAATTTAGGGTCTTCACCTGCTTCTATCATCCGTGCAAGCCAGTAAACAGCAGCATTAGGGTCGCTACCGCGAATGGATTTTATAAATGCAGATATTACATCATAATGCATTTCACCCGATTTATCATAAATTGCAAGATTTTCCTGTATGACGTCTAAAGTTTTATCATTAGTTACACTGATAATTTTATTGGTTTTTATTTCAGAATGAACTATCAACTCCAAAGCATTTAACAATTTCCTGGCATCACCACCTGAAATCCTAAGTAATGCTTCATTTTCGACAATTTTAATAGTAATATTTTTTTGTTTTTCAAGATGAGATTGAGCAATAGAAAGAATTTTTAAAAGTTCGGTTTTATTTAATTCCTTTAAAATATAAACCTGACAACGAGACAACAAGGGGGATATTACTTCAAAAGAAGGATTTTCAGTAGTAGCCCCAATTAAAGTTACTATGCCCCGCTCTACTGCACCTAATAATGAATCCTGCTGTGCTTTATTAAAACGGTGTATTTCATCAATAAATAAAATTGAATTATTTTCGCAGGATTGTGCTTTTGAAATAACTTCCCTTACATCCTTCACCCCCGAACTTATGGCACTTAATGTATAAAAAGGATAATGCAGTTGCTCAGCAATTATGAATGCCAGGGTTGTTTTGCCAACACCCGGAGGTCCCCAGAATATCATAGATGGTATATTACCTGATTCTATGGCTTTTCTGAGTATGGCTTTTTTACCTACTATATGCTCCTGTCCGATAAATTCATCCAATGTCTTGGGACGTAATTGTTCGGCAAGTGGTGGAAGTGTTGTCATTGTTAAATTGTTATATTGTTATATGGTTATATGGTTAAATTGTTATATGGTTAATTTTTGGTTTGTGAAATGAATGAACTGATTTAACTCTTGTGGCAGTTTTTGAAGCTCTCCAAGAATATGATGATATTGTTCATCAGTAAGCAGCTTTTTCATAAAAACAATTTAACAATTTAGCAATTTAACCCTGAAGGCAAACATTCAGCTATTTATACAGCTTACCTTAAACTGTGAATGCTTACATTTTATTTAAATCAATTCTTTTGAATAACACAAAAAATGCTTTGTTACAGCTTTAGCAAGAACTGAAATATTCAATTGGTCCGAAGCCTTAGCAATATCAACTACTTCTCCGTTTTTATATAGTATATTTATTTTATCAGATTTTAGATTATAAGCATAATTTGATGTAATATCAGAATAAACGAAATATTCCGCTTCATCTTCTTTTAAGTTATAAAATTTTATAGTCTTATCTTTTATTTTTTTAATATAAGCAAAATCAAAAGCTTTATTTTGCAATTCTATCCTGAAAAGATGACGGTTCACAAGATTTTTGCTTAGTAAAGATAGTATTTTATCATGATGTTTTGTCCAAACTTTTATTGAAGTAAATATATCAAAATCATCTAATTCGGAAAAATTATTAATTACAAAAGGTTTATTTAAAAAATCTTCTTTATTAAAATTATTTTCCAAAAAAAGCCTAAATGCCGGTGTTGAAAATAATTCTTCTCCTTTTTCAACAAGATATTTTGCTCTTTTCAAAATTTTCATAAGCATATATTCAGCAGACAGAACCGTTTTATGCAGGTAAACCTGCCAGTACATAAGCCTCCTTGCTATAATGAATTTTTCAATAGAATATATTCCTTTGGCTTCAGCTACTAAATTATCATTAACAATATCAAATATTTTTATTATTCTTTCAGTACTTGTAACTCCTTCTGAAACACCTGTGAAAAAACTATCGCGTTTCAGGTAATCAAGCCTGTCCATATCCAATTGACTTGAAACTAATTGATGAAGAAATTTTTTCGGGTAAATATTTTTGAAAATTTCAATTGCCAGAGAAAGTTTACCGTCAAATATCACGTTCAACTTGTCCATAAATATTTCAGAAATGTCTTCATGGTTCATATCTAATACCAATGAGTTTTCAAGTGCATGGGAATATGGTCCATGACCAATATCGTGCAGCAAAATAGCTATTAAAACCCCTTGTTCTTCAGCTTTGGTTATTATATGACCTTTTGAACGAAGTAATGAAACAGCCTGGTTCATCAGATGCATTGCTCCGATAGCATGATGAAACCTTGTATGAAGAGCACCCGGATAAACAAGATGAGTTAATCCTAATTGTTTTATTCGCCTTAAACGCTGAAAATAAGGATGCTCAATTATATCAAATATCAAATCATCTGGAATTGTAATAAATCCGTAAACAGGATCATTAAAAATTTTTCTTTTATTGATTAAATTTGGTTTCACGTATTTAAATCTATAAATTCATTTTAAACTTTATCCAAAATTATAAAAAATAAATCAATTATAGGGTATCAATTAAATTTTGTGTATTAATAATAAATAGTAATTATTTATTAACTTAAAATTTTAAAATCATGAAACGATTAAATTTAATTTTAGTATTAGCAATTTTAACATCAGCAATCTTCATCCAATCATGTAAAAAGGATGAAATGGAAACACCGGATGATAATTCAGGTATTCTTCCTTCTTCATTTAAAGTGGATATTCCGGATGCACTTAGTGGAACAAATGGTTTGAAAAACTCAAATATTGATACCCTTCAGGGAAATGAAATTTATGAACACATGAGGACATTTGTTGAAGTCGGGGAAAATGCTGCTCAAGTTGTGGAAGACATTATAAGAGCAATACAAGAATATAATATTAACAAGCCAATGTCTTTCACTTACATTAGTGAGGATGACAATCGTCAAAAACATCTTGAGGTTATTGAAAATGTTACGTTTGAAGGGAAAAACTGGGAATTTCAACTTACTATTACTGATCAGGGACCTTCTACCGGACAGGATGATGGAAAAGCTATGCAAGTTTTCTGGAACAGAAATCCTGTTAAAGGAATTGCCATTCTCAAACCATATAATATTGATCGTTTAGAGTTTGTATCTTTTCCTGATGCTATGTACAGGGTAGATTACAGTGAAGCAGAGGAAATGGAATATGCAAGTCATATGATAGTGTCAATAACCGGTATTCCTTTAGAAGATCCACTTGTTAATCTATATTCGATGAATACTATAAAAATGTTTGCAGGTAAAAATGGAAACATTGTAAATGTTTATGGTAATTCAGAACATCCTAATGCTAAATTCTTCACTAATGAAACAGGATTCGACTGGGCTTTTGTAGGTTCAGGAAATTTAAACAGAGATATTGGTGTTGCTGAAGTCGGATTACCAAGTAATACACTTAATTCGTCAAGCCGTAATACAATTTTAGTTGAAAATTCAATTAAAAATGTATTTACACGACAAATATATGAAATTTGGCCCTTTATTGACAGTACAAGTGTTCAGGCATATCTTTATAATACTGATGCTCCGGGATTTTTCGACCACAATGGATTTGTACAAGGCGGTGTTTCACCCCATCCACAATATAATATCCTTGTAGAGAATATCGCTGACCTGACACCATACAATCCTAAAGAAATAAATGAATTGCAAATATTTTTTAAAGAATAGATATGAATTGCAAAACAAAGAGGCTGCCTGTTACAGACAGCCTATTTGTTTTTTAAAAATCAGCACCATGCTTTAGCATGGTGATTTATAAACGATTACAAATTATTTGGGAGTCCGCTTTAGCGGACTTTCCTCTTATCTGTAAATCAATCATCAAAAATTCCATATTCTCTTTTCCATTCTTCATATTCATCATCAAACGATTTCTTTCTATGGTGCTCATCCTGATTTTGTATGTATTTTTTCACATTATCAATTTGTGATGCACTTACTGAATATCCTCCATAACC
>JAIOSH010000341.1 GCA_021107685.1 Bacteroidales bacterium
CGTGATGAAGAACTTTTTGAATAATATTTCGATATTTATTATTCGATTTTTTTAGGGCAGAATAAGTTCAGAGCTCAGCATTTTGTATGATTCTATTATAATAAATTCATCATACATTTTTCTGGTCATCCACCACTCGTAAGTAGATTCTTCATCATATTTACAAGCTGTGTTGATCACCCTGTTTTTACACAAAGGATTATAATTTGTATAATCCATCACATCATCAATAAATCCGCCAGAATGGCACTAGCTCATAACAATGGCCATATGGGCACAATTAATGCCTTCAAGCAGGTCGGCAAGTTCATAGTCATACAGATAATCAAGGCCGGGCGGACTTAATTTGTGTAATATCCTGATACTGGCATTGCCATTATTCAAATCACCATGATTCGTCGTAAATATGAACAAATGGTCATAAGGTTGCAATTGTGGTATTGCAGGGTTTCCACCTGGCATTCCTGCATAAGCTTTAAATGTAGATTTTATAGGGTCTTTAAATGCTGGATAATCAATATCGTCCAATTGATCTTTGTCGAAATCGGCTCCATAAGTTGGTGGAGGAAAATTTGAAGAACCATTATTATAATGTACAACAATATTTTCATCAATAAATCCTTTTTCTTTTAAAGTTGTAAAAATATAGGATGTGTTTCGCCAATACCTTGAAAACATTTCATCGCCGCAAATGATCACAGCATGTAAATATGGATTTGGGGCTAAAGGGTCTTTGGGATTGCCTGGCGGATTTATTACTTCCGGTGGTTCGGGTAAGTTAATTCCACTAACCAGTTCAAAGTCTTCTTCCCAGGGTTCCGGGAAAATTCTTTTATTAAAACTTTGATAGTATCCATCCGCTTCATTCATAAAGAGGTAGCGACAGTCATGAAACCAGTTTGCCATGGGGTGGTCATCAATGAAAAATACCCAACTATATGGGTATGGATTTGTGATAAATAATCCATCCCTCTGAAAAACGGTATCACCCTGGTTTAATAAATCATAAGCTGCATAAATATCAGCCCTGCCGGTATCGCTTGCCAGGATATGATTGATAACCGTATCAATGGCACTCTGCCTGCTAATCTGCGCTTTGGATATATTTACGCAGATTAAATAAAGAGATAATGCAATAATAAAAAACAAATTCTTTTTCATAGCTGTAAATTTTTAATTAAACAATATTATTTTCGTTTCAGTCATTTGTTCTGTTTCAAGTAGCACAAAATATAATCCATTGGGGCACATTTGTCCGGTGTTGTTTGTTCCATCCCAGTGAAATTCATATTCTCCTGGTTTCAATGTTGATTCTTGCAAGGTTTTAATTTCCCTTCCTGTCAATTCAGTAATTCTTACTGTAGCTTTGGTTTTATTTTCTATCTTAACCAATATTGTAACTTTCTTATGAAACGGATTTGGGAAACATTTTAAAATTGGATTTTGGAATTTTTGTTTTGGATTTTCAACTTCAGTTACCGGGGTTTGTACAAAATGCCCTGTACCGTCATTAAATAAAGTCATAAGCTGAGTTGATAGTTCAGTAGGATGATGCAATACGGCTGTAATATCCATACAGCCATCATTATTGAGGTCGGAACAATAAGCATAACCTGCAACATAACAGCTTATCGGGAAGGGGTAATAGTCGGGCAATTTAAGAGTATAGTCACCATTGTTTTTCAATACGAAAACACCGCTAAAAGATGTGCAAATAACATCGGGCAGAGAATCGTTGTTTATATCACCAACAACAGGATTATACAGTACAGAGTCATATACCAGGGCTGTATGCTTTGTAAATGTTGTATCCCAATTGTTTTCATAAATAAACAAAGATGTGTTCCAGAAAGATTCTATGCCAACAATATCATTGATACCATCATTGTTAAAATCATCAATTTCAACTTCCTGTAAATGCGACCACTCAAATATCATTTCCTGAAATCCCAAGCCTGTATTTAAAAACAGTGTATTATCCGTACCGGCAATTATTATATCCTTCAAATTATCATTATTCATATCTGAACATTCTATATCAACAGGCGCATAATCCATATCGTAATATTCCGGAGCAGATAATATACCGCTGCCATCGTTTGTCATAATTCCCCACTTGTAACCCGGGCTGGAGGCAATCATAATATCAACATCATTATCACCATCAATATCACCATAAGTTTTCGCCCAAACAGGTTCTGAAATATTCATTGGAAAATCGGCAAACTGGCCGAAAGTGCCATAGTTGTTATAAAGCACTCTGATATACCTTATCGGTACCCCACTTGTAACATCTGTGTAAAAAGAAACGATATCAGGATAATTATTACTATTCAAGTCAACGGCAAATACTTCATATTGATAGCCTGTGTATTGAAATGAATTATAGTTTTGATTAAAATAGCCATTTCCATAATTATTTAAAATAACAATTGCGGTGTCAGAATATCCTTCACCTGTTGCATGCCCTGTGATCAAGTCGTTATCACCATCAAGATCAATATCTGCCGAAAAGATTGAACTGATACAACAAGGTAGGCGATAATTAAGTTTACTGTTATTATTAATAATAAAAGATATAGAAAAAAATGAAACAAGTATTATTGAAAAAAAGAAAAGTTTCTTAACTGATATATTTTTCTTTAATAAATGCAAAATTGATTTTATAATTATGAAAATTATTTGAATATGTTGATTTTTTGTTTTCACTATACGATCTTTCTTTTAACAATACTTTAATAAAAATTCCAGTAAAAATTTTAAATTTTATTTTTTATTCTAATTTTTTAAGCGTTTGCCCCAGTTTAAGCTCTTTTGGTTTTTTAGTGGTTGGCTTTTGCTTCGGCAAAAACCGAAAGTGCTTAAATATGCGGCTGGTTACGCCTTGTTGCTAACGCACTTATATATAGAATATACTTCTATACTAACAGCTAATATTTCTGATAATGCAGAAGTTTATTTAATTTACTAACAAAAATATATCATTTTTTTTAATTATCCAAAGAATTCCTTACAATTAATATAGGAATAAACATAATATGTCGTCAATTTCTATTTTATGTAATCACTATCGGTTTGGCTATGGTGCGTGCCGCTTTTATTTAACGTATTTTTCTGTGCAGTTTCAATACTTTTTATCCCGAGTACTCGGAAAAATCAGTTCATCGTTTTCCTTTTTTGCTTTAATTATCAAAACTGAAAATTCTATCAATCGTTCTTCTAAATCATATTTGTTCATACTTAATCAACTTCTTATCCCGAAATTTCGGGACGTTAATCAATATTCGATATTTTTACAACAAAATAAATTACGATATATCAGGATTTTTGAATATTGCCTTCATTGTGTAATGCACAAGGATATATATTCCCGACAAAACATCCCCTTGTGTAATGCAACGAGGTATATTTTCTTGATTTCTTCAAGTCAAGGAAAAAAAAGGAAAGAAAACAAATAAAAGACCGGAAGATAACAGCACTTCATAGCATATAGCCGCATTTGGGTCCAGAACCCGCGAAAACAAGCTATTGTCAAAAATTGATTAAGTGTTAATTCACAACAATTTAACAATTTAGCAATTTAACCATTAATGCTTATTTTTAATCATTAAGAGTATTTTTTATGCTTTTGCCAATACGGGAAATTTTAATTGAGCAAAATAAAAGCTGCCAAAAAAAATTGTATTATAAAACATATCCCCTAAAATGCCATTATTTAAAAAAGGTAAGCCTGCAATATATGCTTCGGTTAATCCTATAAAATTCTGGGGATAAAAAGGACTTCCAATCCAGACTGCAAAATTGGTAATAAGAAAGAATATTACCGAAGAACTTAATGATGCCAGCAAAACAGAAGTTATTTTTACTTTGTTTCTTAAAAAGAAACCCAAAAGTACAATAATTCCAAAGCTTAGATAAACTGCAATCATGTAGGAATGAAATCCTAAAAATAGGTCGCTCAACAGTAAAGCTGCAAAAGGCACGGCAAAAGCCAAATGTTTTTTATTTAAATAAGTACCTCCGAATAATGCAATAGCTGCAATTGGTGTAAAATTAGGCCAATGAGGTAAAAGTCGCATTAATGCAGCAATTAATATAGATGAAACGATAAATATAAATCTTGGATTTAAAATTTTATTATTCATAATTTTTTAAGTTTAAATTTTTGTTAGGGAACAAAAGTATAAAAATCATTTTAATTTAATAGCAAATTTCTTTAATGGAATTTTTTAATAACAAGTAACTTTCTCATCAAAAAAAGATAAATACCATTAAAACAATAACATAACGCACTAAAGGGTAAGTCGGAAATCCGAAAGTTTAAATAAATCATGTTAAATATTTGTCAATCAATAATAATAATTTTTCTTGTTCTATTGGCTTTGATAAATAATCATCACAGCCGGCTTTAAGGCTTTTTTCTCTGTCACCTAATAATGCATAAGCCGTTATAGCTATAATAGGTAATTTTTTTCTGAATTGTTTTATCAGGCCGGTAGCTTCATATCCGTTCATTTCAGGCATTTTAACATCCATAAGAATTAACCCGATATTACTATTGTTCTTACAGGTTTCAACAGCATGTTTTCCATTTTTAGCCCATAATAGCTGAACCTGTGTTTTTATTAATAAATGCTTAATTACCAAATAATTTGAAAAATCATCTTCAGCTATCAGAATAATTTTATCTTTCCAATTATAATCTTTTGTAATTTCCTCTTTATCGGTTAATTTGATAAGAGAGGGTTCAGCAATTTTATATGGCAAAGTAAAGAAAAAAGTAGAACCTTTATCTTTTGTTGAATCCACCCATATTTTTCCGCCAAGTAATTGAACAAGGTTCTGGGTGATTGTCAGACCAAGTCCGGCACCTCTGTATAATTTCTCTTTATTATCTTCGATTTTTTTAAATCTTTCAAAAATAAAACCTGCTTGGTTTTTTTCCATACCTATCCCTGTATCTTTTACAAAAAATTCCATAAAAAATTCGTCATTGGATGTTTTTATATGATATCCAAATTCGATGGAACCCTCTTCAGTATATTTTAATGCATTACTAAGCAGATTTTTAAGTATTTGTTTTACACGAAAAGGGTCTGATATAATTGCAAAATCATTTTCATCAATTTCTTTGTAGATATTCAGTTCAATATTATTTTTTTCGCA
>JAIOSH010000254.1 GCA_021107685.1 Bacteroidales bacterium
TAAAAATAACTTGATTTATCCCAGCAATGAGTGCAAAGCTTTTCTTTTGGTAAACCGATTGCATCAACAAGGTCGTTAATTCTTTGAAATTTTAGAGATGTAAGTTTTAATCTTTTCCTGATTTTTTCAACCATTGCCTTGTATTTATCAGAATCGGGATCAGCATATTCTTCTAAATCAACATCATCTTTTCCTTCTAATTCCATAATAGCTTTACGACCAGCAAGGTCGAGGATAGAGCGGGATCTGGAAAAATTTAGGAAATCGCATGAATGAATTAAGGTTGGGCAGGATGGTCGCATGTGAATTTCTTTTGCACCGTATTCATATAAAATTTGCACAGTTTCTTGCAATTGAGTGCCTCTTACTATAGAATCCTCGCAAAAAGCTATTTTTTTTCCGTCAATAATTTCTTTATTCGGAATAAGTTTCATTTTAGCAACAAGTTCACGCAAAGTTTGATCTTGTGGCATAAAACTTCTGGGCCAGGTTGGAGTATATTTTACATAAGGTCGCATGTAGGGAATTTGTTTTTTATTGGAATAACCAATTGCATGTCCTATTCCCGAATCAGGTATTCCTGAAACAAAATCAATATCTATATCATCGTTTTTAGCTAAAGCAGCCCCACAACGATAACGGCACATTTCAACATTAATACCTTCATAAAATGAGCTTGGATAACCATAATAAACCCAAAGAAAAGAACAAATTTGCATTTTATCTCCGGGTTTTTTCAGTTGTTCATAACCATCAGCAGTAATAAAAATAATTTC
The DNA here is from genome assembly GCA_021107685.1 of Bacteroidales bacterium. Lineage (GTDB taxonomy): Bacteria > Bacteroidota > Bacteroidia > Bacteroidales > SMBSF39 > SMBSF39. The sequence goes on from JAIOSH010000254.1 coordinate 777, forward strand.
GCCAGGACCTAAATATTTATAGATATTAAAACCAAGATTCGGGAAAGAACTTGTTTCTGAGGCTACAGCATAAGCATTATCTCTTTTTCCAATAATAACCGGTGTTCTTCCTAATTTATCACGGGCTGCATATATTCCCTTTTCTGTAAGAATAAGTAAAGAACAAGAACCTTTAATTTTGTTAAAAACATTTTGAATTCCCTCTTTAAATGACGGTTCTTCGGAAATCAGCATAGCAATCAACTCGGTAGGATTTATTTCGCTACCATTAGTTTCCAAAAAATGACGGTTAGCATTAAGTGCCCTTTTTTCAAGATTTTCAATATTATTTATTTTGCTAATAGTAACTATACCGAATTTTCCGAGGTGAGAATTTATTAGCAAAGGCTGTGGTTCATAGTCGCTGATAATTCCTATACCGTTTTTTCCTTTAAATTCAGGAAGCTCCGACTCAAATTTATTCCTAAAGTAAGAATTTTCAATATTGTGAATTGACCTTGTAAATCCTTCAGGATTAACAACAGTCATTCCTCCATTTTTTGTGCCTAAGTGTGAATGATAATCTGTGCCGTAAAACAAATCATTAACACAATCTTCTTTTGATACTATTCCGAAAAATCCACCCATGTTTATTATATTTTTTTAAATTTATAAAATAGATTTTGATTTTACAATTTATTATTCAAACAGATATGAATAATCATCTGAATTATTTTTTTTAAAAAGAAAATGATGAATAGTTTTATGAGCATTTACCAACCTATAACCCCAATGAGTTTCAAAAAGTTTTTTACATTCAAAAACCGCATTTTCTTTAGCATCAACTGTATTTCTTTGATATAACATTATAAAATCTTTCAAATCCTGGTATATATCTGCAAAGTTTTCTGCAAGACTTGCCTTTATTAAATCATTATTTGATATATCGCTATTATTATAATACCAATATTCATCATTAGGATTGAATTTATTTCTTAATTCATTAAAAATAATTTCCCATTGTTCTTCAATAACAAAACGTTCATTTGCCGAAGGATTTATAACTTTAATTTCTGGTAATAAAACACCTTTTAAATAAAGTAGAGGACAAATTTTTTGAATATAATTATAAATATCTTCCTTTGAATAATTTTCAACTTTTTCAATAAATAAACAAAATTCATTGGCTACTGTAAGCATTTCTAATACGTTTTTAGAATATACAGGTTCTTTATATTGATTTTTCATTATATTGATATATCAATTGAAAAATTTACAAAATAAAATATTTTATGTCATTAAATTTACAAAAATCACAAAAAATAAAATAATATATTGTTTTTAACGTTAATTTGTACTATATTTGAAAAAAAATATAATATGGACAAGAGTTTATTAAAAGAAAAGTTGTTTAATGAGTGTTTAAAGCAACAAATGAAAAGTGTTGATAATATTAAGGTTGCTATTTCAGAGGCACAAAAAAGTGCCAATGAGTATGGGCAGCCAAAAGACAGGTATGATGCTTACAGAATACAATTGCTTAGAAAAAGAGATATGTTTGCCAATCAATTAAAGATTGGCTTAGAGCAGATTGAAACACTACATAAGATTAATCTTTCAATAAATCACGATATAGTAAATTTTGGGGCACTTGTTATTACTGACGAACAGAAATTATTTGTTTCAATTAGCCTGGGAAAAATTATGATAGATAATGAAACATATTATGCTATATCACCTATGGTTCCTTTTTATAAAGCCATGAAGGGTCTAAAAAAAGGAGATACATTTGATTTCAGAGGGAGAAAATTAAAAATTTTAGATATTTTTTGACTCGAATTATTCTTTCTCATCCATATTACTAGGATCCAAAACTCTTCCAATAAATAAAATACTTCCGTTAAGATTATCTTTAATAATAAAAATAAAAGGATGGTCGGCTTTGAAAATTTTTATTTTTTTATGAATTGGTGCAGCTTTTTCCATCATCATAACTGCTGTTGCTGCTGCTGCCTCTGTTCCTTTTTCATTCACTTCAACAAATGCCTTATGAACTACTTTATCAATTTTCAGGTCTTTTTTACCTGTCATTCCCGAAAAGTCAGCATTAAATGAAAAAGCATCGGGCATACCCATTCCAGAAAGTACACTTCCTAAGTTAAATTCAGAGGTCATTTCAAATTTTGGAATTGATAATTTAACTTCTTTTTTTGTAAGCATAGAATTCCAATTTCTATAATTTTTATATGTAAATGAATTTTCCAGTTCCTGTAATCCGTCTTTGGCTTTAGGAAGCAAAACAAGCATTGAAATTTCATTACCTGCATAAGGAAGTTCAATTCCTTTTAATAATTCGGTCTCAAAATATTTAAATTCTGATTGTTGATTCATAAAAAGTGAATTAACAGTTTTTTCAGTGTTAATATAAAATTTGTCATTCTTTGTAAGTTCCTTATGGAATTGATTTGCCCAATTTCCATAAAAATATATTGCATTTACAAGCACAAGTCTTGTGGTTGGTATTAATGCTCCGGGGAATAATATATCTTTTATTTTATTATTTGTTTCCTTTTCAACCCATTCATTTATCAGGATTCTGCTTTTTTCTCTTTCAGCATCATCCTTAAAGTCAACAAATTGTAACCCTGCACCATAATATTTTTTTATACTGTTAAAATAATCATCAAGAAAATAATAATCCTTTTGTGCCCATAATGAATTGGCAATGTTCAGTTTTATTTTTTCTTTGTTTCTTTTTTTTAGGTCATTAAGCAAAATGCTAAAGTCATTTTGTACATTGTCAGGTTTAAGATGATAATGAAGGACCTGACTCATTTGTTTAGCTGTTTCGCCTTTGGCTCCGGCATAAGTCATTGCCAAAGCTGAAGAAATACTAAAAGGAGAAAAGAAAATATTTTCCTTGTTTTTGCAAAGTTTAGAATATAGATCTATTGAAAATTCATTATTTCCATTAATAGTTGAATTTTCATTTTCTAAAGGGATAAAAGGTTGCTGAGCATTATTTTGAAAAATTATAAAAATAAATGCAATAATTAAGACTGAAGTTTTCATATTTGTAAGTTGTTTAATGATTAATAAAGATAAGTTTTTTATACAATTATTGACAATAATCAAACCAAACTTTTGCAGTATGTCCAAATTGTCACTAAAAATGAAACCCATACAGGCGAAAGATTCATATCCAAAACGATCTTCATGATACCTGTAAAGATAAATCATATTCTTCCGCAAAACTCATTTTTTTGTGATGTTCGAGCTGATTGAGTATATATTTGCATACAAATAATATTTTATAATAGTCTATTGTCAAAGATAGCTTTTATTTCATTTCCAGCACTTCAAAATAATATTTAGTCTGACTTTATGGACAGGCACTAATTAAATTCTTATCTTTGAGCCGGCATATTTAAAACGACAAGCAGAGACATGGAATACAAAGATTATTATAAAATATTAGGCGTTGACAAAAACGCTACACAAGATGCAATAAAAAAGAAATATCGCAAGCTTGCTTTAAAATATCATCCTGACAAAAACCCGGAGAATAAATCTGCTGAAGAAAAATTCAAAGCAATTGCAGAAGGTTATGAAGAATTAGGAAA
>JAIOSH010000382.1 GCA_021107685.1 Bacteroidales bacterium
CGTTGATAATGCTTTTTTCCTTATCAATTTCATTAATTCTTTGTGTATTTATTTTTTCTGTATCAATTATTTTGTTTTGTAAATTATTGATATTTTTTTGCGATTTGTTCTTGAAAGCAAACCAGGCAGTAATAATTCCAAGTATAAGGCCAGCAGCCAAATATAAAAAATCCATGTTCTTAATTTATTACAGGTAAAATTATTAAATAAATACTGATTATAAAACTTTGCTATGATTTAACAAAAAAATCATGAATTAAATTATCCGTCTTTCTTTGTGTTTCTTTGAGCCTTCGTGGCTTTGTGGCTATTTTTTCTGCCAGAAAGACTCAAAGACACTAAGATTCACTAAGTTGCAGATAATTAGCATCTTAATATTTTAACACAGCAAAACGTTACAATAAGAAAAATTACAATAATTTTAGTATTTTCGTCTGATAAATTAGAAGTTTTATAGATAATATCTAATTTTATATATTGCTTTTAATACATTTAAAAATATATCTTTGTAAACATTTAATATATTACAGCTTTTGATAGTTTTCGTTCAGGGGCTAATTATTAAATGATTGAGTAGTTATAAATTATAAATAATATGTCTTATATAATAGCAAAAATCATATTAAAAATCTGGGGTTGGAAAATAAAAGGATCTATACCTCATGATATTAAAAAATGTGTTATTATTGAAGCACCTCATACAAGTAACTGCGATTTTATAATTGGCAGATTTGCTTTTTTTTTGTTAAAACTAAATGTGAAATTTTTAATTAAAAAAGAAATTTTCATATTCCCCTTGGGTTATATTATTAAGGCTTTTGGTGGAATACCTGTTGACAGGAAAAAAAATACTAATATAATTAATTATATTTCAGGGCTTTTCAATCAACATGATTCATTATATATTGTTATCACCCCTGAAGGTACACGTAAAAGAAATCCAAAATGGAAGAAAGGATTTTATTATATAGCACAGCGAGCTAATTTGCCTATAGCATTAGGTTTTATTGATTATGCAAAAAAAGAAGGCGGAATTGGAAAAATAATTAAACCTTCCGGAGATTTTGAAAAAGATTTTAAAATAATACAGGAATTTTACAAAGATAAAACAGCAAAACATCCTGAAAAATTTAATTTAACAAAATAAAATATGAAAGAACCTATTTTAGTATCAATACCTCATGGTGGCTGGAAAGTCCCAGAAGAGATCAAACACATCTGGGCTTTGACAAAAAAAGAAGCATTTCATGACGGAGACCCTTATACTTCACAAATATTTGATTTTTCAGATAAGGTAAATGCTCAAATTACAATGGAATATTACAGGGCTGCTATTGATTTAAACAGGGAGCCTGATAATATGGCTCCTGAAAATCCCGACGGACTTATCAAATCGCACACTTGTTATAATGAAGAAGTTTATAAAAACGGAATTCTTCCTGATGAAAAATTGAAAAAAAAATTAATTGACAAATATTACCATCCTTATCATAAGTTTTTAGAAGAAACTGCAAGGCGTGATGATATTAAGTTAGGAGTGGATTGCCATAGTATGGCTGCTGTTACTCCTCCAATGGGTGGTGGGACAGCAGGAAAACCAAGAGTATTGATATGCCTTGGAAATCTGGGAAATATTAATGGCAAAGCCTGTCCTCCTCATAACAGGCTTTCATGCGATACTGAGTTGATTAATTTTGTAAAATCAGAATTTATAAGTGTATTTCAGTATGAAGATGTGGAAATTGAAATACCTGGTATTTGTACTACAAATGTTCCGTATGAAGGCGGATATTTCGAAGGCGGATATATTACAAGGAAAATGGGTTATGAGGCTATCCCTTTTTTCCAGATAGAAATGAGTAGGGCTTTATATCTTTCATCAAAATATTTTGATGAAAATACTCTTCAGGTTGATGAAAAACGAATCAAAGATTTAAATCAAAAAGTTTGGAAAGTATTGAGGAAGACTGTCAATAGCCTGTAAAGATTTAATTATGTTAGAAAGAATAAAATTTCTTGAGGATGAATCCCGAAAATTAGAACCTAGTTCCGGTGAAAGAAAGGAATATATTGATAAAGTATTTAATTATACTCAGAATTTCCTTGAACAACTAAGCAGTTCAAAGGCATATCAAATATCGGAAGATAAGGGAATAGGAATTTATGATTCACCAATTTCAGATTACCCGATAAGTATTGATGAAATAATACATCTTATAAAAAAGCACATAGATAAACCTGGAATTAATCCAGCATCAGGCGGACATTTAGGATATATACCCGGTGGAGGAATTTTTCCTGCTGCATTAGGGGATTATCTTGCCGATGTAACTAATAAATATGCTGGAATGTTTTATGCCTCACCCGGTGCTGTGAGAGTGGAAAATATGTTGATAAAATGGATGTGTGAAATGGTCGGTTTTCCTTCTGAAACATCAGGTGGTAATTTGACTTCCGGCGGCTCTATTGCGAACCTTATAGCAATTGTTACAGCAAGGGATTCTGCTAAACTTAAATCTAAAGACTTTGAAAAACTTGTAATATATATTACTAAACAAGCTCATCATTCTGCTGTTAAAGCATTAAAAATTGCAGGATTAGAAGAGGCTGTCATCAGACATACCTCTATGGATATGCATTTGAGAAGGAAAGTTGATAAACTTGAAGAACAAATTATATCTGATAAAAAAAAGGACTTACTTCCATTTCTTATCTATGCAACTGCCGGCACTACTGATATTGGCGCAGTGGACCCTTTGGAAGATATAGGTGAAATTGCAAAAAAATATAATATTTGGTATCACATTGATGCTGCTTACGGAGGTTTTTTCCTGCTTATTGATGCAGGTAAAAAAATTCTTAAAGGAATTGAAAAAGCAGATTCACTGATCATTGACCCTCATAAAGGCTTATTCTTGCCTTCCGGCTCAGGAGCAATATTAGTGAGAGACCAGAAAAAGTTGTTTGATTCATTACATTATCATGCAAGTTATTTACAGGATGCTGATAATTGTATTGATGAATATTCTCCATCAGACTTATCTCCCGAATTAAGCAAGCATTTCAGGGGATTGCGTATGTGGTTGCCTTTAAAGCTTTTTGGCATCAAACCTTTTAAAGCAGCTTTAGAAGAAAAAATATTATTAACACGATATTTTTACGAACAAATACAAAAAATCAAAGGTATTGAAGTGGGACCTTATCCTGAACTATCTATTATGATTTTCAGATATATTCCTGAAAAAATTAATGCTGATGAATTTAATGAAAGATTAGTTAATGAAATTCAAAAGGATGGCAGAATATTTATGACTTCAACACGTATAAACAATAATTTTTATATTCGTCTTGCTGTATTGAATTTCAGGGTTCATCTCAATATAATTAAATTAGCCTTATCAATTATAAAGGAAAAAATTGTATTGTTAGAATCTTGAACAAAAGAATTTCCTGATTTAGAATTAGAAAATGACAAATAAAATAAAAATAAAAAACAGAAAAGCTTCGTATGAATATTTTCTCCTTGAAAAATTCATTGCAGGTATTCAGCTTAGCGGTACTGAAATTAAATCAATAAGAGAAGGTAAGGTGAGCCTCGTAGATTCATACTGTGCATTTATAAACAATGAACTTTTTGTAAAAAATATGCATATTGCCGAATACAAATTCGGCACACATTATAATCATGAACCTAAACGCGACAGGAAACTTTTACTTACTAAGAGAGAACTAAAAAAATTGCTTAATAAAGTTAATGAAAAAGGATTAACAATAATACCAACTTTGTTATTTGTTAATGAAAATGAATTAGCAAAGCTTGAAATTGCTGTTGCTAAAGGAAAAAAACTTTATGATAAACGCGAATCGCTGAAAACTAAAGATACACAAAGAGAAATTGACAGGTCAAAAGAATATTAATGTTATTAAATTAGTTTTGCAATTTTTTCAAGTAACTCTGTTGCTTTAATTGGTTTTGTAATAAAATCATCACAACCGACTTCAATCGCTTTTTGTTGATCTCCAATCATAGAATATGCAGTTTGTGCAATAATTGGTAAATCTTTTCTAAACTTTTTTATTAGCTTAGTAGCTTTGTACCCATCCAACTTTGGCATCCGGATATCCATTAAAACTAAATCAATATCTGGATATTCTTTACAAAGCTCAACGGCTTCCTCACCATTAACAGCCAGCATTGTTTTAGCTTTTGTTTTTGACAGGATATTTACAAGTAACTGGTAACTATTATAAATATCTTCAGCTATGAGTATTGTTTTATTTTTCCAATTATATGCCGGACTATTCATATCCTTTATATAGATTTTCGTTTTATTTTAAAAATCAAATAGCTATTTTTAAATTATTAATTTCTCAACACTACACAGCGTTTGCTGTCAATAAAATTTCCGGCTTTAATTTTATATACATAGATTCCGGGTGCAACCAATTTTCCATGGTTGTCAGTCCCATCCCAGGTAAGGGAATAATGTCCGGCTTCCTTTAATCCTTTTACTATTGATTTTACCATATTACCCAAAAAGTCATAAATAGCTAATTCTACTAAACAGGATTCTGGTAAATCGAATATGATGTTAGTTTCCAAATGGAAAGGATTCGGAAAATTAGGATATAAAATAACTCTGTTTGGTAATATTATATCGTTGTTTTCTGCAATATCCGTTACTGTAGCAGACAGATCTTTATCGAAAATGGAGATGAATACATCGCCTGAGCTATTATAGCTTGTGTCATAAGCCCCTGTGGTAGTTGGAAATTTATAGGACCAGGTATGTCCGAGTATTAAGATATTATTATCATGCAAAATTATATCTGTAGCAAAATCCCAATCTGGTCCTCCTAAAAATGTAGATGCAATAAGTTGTTCCAGATCTTTATCAAACTTTGAAACAAAAGCATCTTGATCACCATTAAAAGTGATGTCATAGGCTTGAGAAGTAAAGGGAAAATTGGCAGAGTGAGTCCCGCTGGTTATGTAAACATTTTCTTCCTCATCAATGATAATGCCGCCCGTACTGAAAAAGGCATCATAATCGTATCCTCCAAGATAAGTAGATGCATATAGTTTAGTAAGCGCTCCATTAAATTTTGAAATAAATAAATCTGAAAAGCCATTATGAGACTCATCATAAGCACCCGGGATAACCGGAAAATTACCTGATCTTGTTCTTCCTGAAATATAAATATCACCGTATTTATCAATAATAAGGTCAATGGCGTCATCATTATGACTTCCTCCAATGTAAGTTGATGCTATGAGTGAAGTAAGGTCATTTTTGAATATGGAGACAAAGGCATCTCCATAACAGACAAAATCTTCCTGGTACGCTCCCGGAG
>JAIOSH010000528.1 GCA_021107685.1 Bacteroidales bacterium
TACCTTTTAAAATACCTTACACTATTAAAGTAACAGGAATACTTATGCCTTCAAAAGAGTGGTTGCTTACAAAAGGAACTGATGGCAGGTTGATGACCTTGTTATTTGATCATAAAAAAGGAATAAGTCAAAATTATACTTTTAAACAATTTGATCGTGGTGATGAAATAAAATTTGAAATTTATCCTCATATCAGAGGTGGTTCTATTGTAAATAGCTTTGATACTATTGGAATAATAGTATCAAATGAAATTGAAAGACAATTAGTCTCATTAAAAGGAGAGCTTGATGTTACAAAAGCATCGTTGGATTATTATTTAAGTATGGAGAAAGAATCAATAATTGATGAAGCTAAGCAACAATTAACTTATGCTGAAGTTGAGGCAGAGGCAGAACAGAAGTTATTTGATCGTCAGAAAATGCTTTATGAAAAGAAGTGCATACCACAAGAGGAGTATGAAATATCCAAATCAAAAGCTGATTTAAATAATATTAATGTTAAAATTGCCCATGCAAAATTACAGACTTTACAAAGCGGAACAAAGATTGAATATATTAATTATATCCACTCTCAAATCAATAAGTTACATAATGACATTAAAGTTTTGGAAAGAAAAATTGCAGATTATGCAATAGTTTCTCCTATAACTGGAATTGCTTATCATTTATTTGCAGGAGATACATTATTAATTATTGGTGATACGAGTGAATTTGTAATAAATATACCTGTAAAATGGGGACAAAGGCATTATATAAAACCAATGCAAAGTATTATATTAAAAGCAAAGGGTGTTGATAGTATAAATAATGCAGAATTGATTAGATTAAATAAAATAGTCTATCATATAAATAATAATCAATTATTAATTGCTACTGCTATATTAAAAAATAATAATAATGACTTAGTGCAGGGTTTGCCCGTGAATTGTTCTATTGAATGTGACAATGTTTTATTGAATGAATATTTATTGAATTTTATTAAATCAATATTTAATTAAATGAATTTAAAAAATAGTGTTTTAGAAAAATTTCAAAACAAACAAGAAAAAGTTCTGCTTAACAGATTAGAATATAAATATTTAGTACCTGTTGAATTACTTGATAAATTAAGATCAGCGATAAAATCTTTTGTTGTATTTGATAATTATGCAAAGGACAGACCTGATAATCATTATACTGTTAAGAGTATTTATCTTGATACAATAGATTTAAAACATTATTATGAAAAAGTTGATGGATTGAAAATTAGAAAAAAATTCAGAATTCGTGGTTATAATGAACAAGAGGAAAATAGTATCGTGTTTTTAGAAGTAAAAAGAAGATATGAGAATTATATAAGTAAGAATCGTTCATCTTTATATTACAATAATTTGAATACGATTTTAAAAACAAGAAATTATTCTGATTATATTTTACCACAGGAAAAATCCGATCCAATAAAGGATGCCAATTATTTTTTATTTTATGTTTATGCAAAATCATTAAGACCATTAATTTCAGTAGTATATGAACGGGAAGCATATTTTTCAAAATTTGACCCAAAATTTCGTATCAGCTTTGATAAAAATTTACGCTCTTTAATTTTTCCATCTTTAAATAATTTGTATGAAGATAACGAATTGAAAAAGGTAATGCCAAAATATTTTGTCCTTGAAACAAAATTTACCGGTTTTTATCCAAGTTGGATGAAAAATATTATAAAAGAGTTTAATCTGACAAGGAGATCGGTTTCAAAATATAGAATTTGTTTGGATTTTAATAAAGTATGGAAACCAAATAATAAAATAAAAGCATTTGATACAAGTTATTTGTTTTTAAATGATAAAGCAGTGTAAATAAAAAATAATAATGCAGCAGAATATTCAAAATATATTTCAATTTTCAACAACAGCCGGAGATGTTTTAACTTCAATATTTATTGCATTTATTTGTGGTTCATTAGTTGCTCTTTTCTATCAGATTACTTATCGCGGGGCTGGTTATCCTGTTACATTTATCTTTTCATTGATAACTCTTTCAATGATTACAACAATAGTAATAATGGTAATAGGTAATAATCTTGCAAGGGCTTTTGGACTGGTCGGTGCAATGTCAATAATCAGGTTTAGGACTGCTGTTAAAGAAACGCAGGATATTATGTTCATTTTTTTCTCTTTAGCAATGGGAATGGCTGCAGGAGTTGGTCTTTACACTATTGCAATTGCAAGTACAATATTTATTGGTATAATTTTAGTTATATTAACAAAAATTTTAACCGGCGTTTCAAAAATGAGAAAGTACCTACTTCAGTTCACATATTCGTTTAATGGTGATGATACAAAAGAACCTCCATATTTACCGATTTTAAAAAAATATTGCAAAACCAATAAATTGGTTAATACAAAATCACATAGTGAAACTGATATGTTAGAGCTTTCATATTATGTCGATTTAAAGGATATTAATAAAAATACTGAATTTATTAACAAATTAAAAAACTTAGAAGGTTTAAAGCATGTAAATTTATTTTTTGATGATGAAGATATTTAACCTCCAATTATTAATTTATATAAATCTCATCGGGATATTCAATTTTGGTAAGAAATAAACCTTTTGCAGGCACGGAATAACCTGCATCGGAACGATTTTTACTTTCAATAATTTTTCTGAATTCTTCAAGGCTGATTTTCTTTTTTCCAATATCAATCATAGTTCCTACAATAGCCCTGACCATATTACGTAAAAATCTGTCGGCAGTAATTGTAAAAATCAGCTTATCTTCCTTTTTAACCCATTTAGCATTCAAAATTTTACAATTATTGGTTTTAACCTGTGTGTGTAATTTTGAAAAACTAGTAAAATCTTTATATTCAAATAGTATTTTTGCTCCTTTATTCATTAAATCAATATCAATATCGCCAAATATATAATAGGAAAAATTTTTTTCAAACGGATTTTTTTTTATACAAATATAATATTGATAAGTTCTTGAAATTGCGTCAAAACGGGCATGAGCATTATTTTTCACATTAATAACTTCATAAATTGAAATATTTTCCGGTAAAAAATTATTTAATTTATAAATTAATTGTTTTTTTTCATCATTTGAAAAATTCTTGCAAGTATCAAAATGGGCATAAAATTCTTTTGCATGAACCCCTGTATCTGTTCTTCCGCAACCTGTTACGTTTATCTCTTCTTTTAACAGCTTTGACAAAACATCATTAATTACAGCCTGGATTGTTATGGCATTTTCCTGCAATTGCCAGCCGTGATAATCTTTTCCATTAAAAGCAAGTTTTAAAAAATACCTGTTTGTTAAATTATTCATTTTTAAAGACAATTTTCATTACTTTTCAAATTGACACAATCCGCTGTATGTCTTATATACTGTGTGTGCCTTCAATGGAAAAATTAAATAATTTTTTTTTATGACAAAAAAATATTTGTTATGAAATTTTAATTGTTCTGATTTTGTGCATTATTCATTTCTGCTTCAGATATCCATCCGCCACCAAGGGCTTTATATAATAACACATAGGCACTCAGCAATTCCTGCCTAGTTTGAGAATAACCAAGTTGTGCCTCGAAAGATTGCCTTTGTGAATCAAGTACTTCAAGATAGCTTGTAACACCTTTATCATAACGATGTTGTGATAACATTTCAGCATTGACTGCTGCATTAAAACGAGATTGTTGA
>JAIOSH010000211.1 GCA_021107685.1 Bacteroidales bacterium
GTGAAAGAGTCACTGGATTATGCAAAAAATTCGGAGTGTGATTATATTAATTTCTATACGATATTACCCTTTAGGGGAACTCCCCAATGGGATTTTGTTTTAGAAAATGGTGAATTTGTTACAAAGGAAATTCATGAATTTCATTCCATCAATCCCAGGATAGTATTTGAGACACCTGAATTTTCGTATAATGAAAGATTGGAAGCAATTAAAATAGCGAGGAAGGAAGGTTTTTACAGTAATCAGGATAAAAAAAACTGGTGGTTTGATGTTGCAAAGGAAACTTCCCGAAAAACGCAAAACTTATTACCTGAGTCAATTGGTAAAAGACTATATATGGTATTGAAGTCAATTTACCGGATTAAGATTGTTAAAAAGCATAATTTCTGAATACAAATTTCATTATGATGATTACTGCACTTTGCATAACCGCATTTTTTATTTTATTGTATTTAGCATATCCTGTGTGCTTATTGATTTTCTTTTCAAGCAATGCTGAAAGGGAAAAAGAAACCGATGAAATTAATAGTGTTTCTTTAATTTTACTTTCATACAATGGAAAGAAGTATTTAAATGATAAAATTAATTTCCTATTTAAAGAACTCTCTTGTTTTCAGCATTATGAATTAATTATAATAGATGATAACAGCACTGATGGTTCTAAAGAAATATTGAATAATTACAAGAATATTCAAGGCATAAAAATCATTCATAAAAATAAGCAAAAAGGGATTCCCAATTCCATGAATATTGGTGTTAAATGTGCACGATATGATTATTTAGTTTTTTGTGATCAAAGACAGAAGTTGTCCGAAAATATTCTTCAACGTATTCTTGAGCCTTTAAAATATAAAAATATAGGTGCTGTATCGGGCTGTATATCTCATTTAGATAAAGAAAATAAATATTCAATTATCAGAAGGCATGAAAATTTTATTAAATCAAATGAAAGTAAAGCAGGAAGTTTGATCGGGGTTTATGGCCCTTTTTATGCAATAAAAAAACAATGCTATTCAGATATTCCTGATTACATTATTTTAGATGACTTATATTTGAGTTTAAGAATTCTAAAAACCAAACAAATAATACTAAAGGACGATTGCCTTATAATTGACAACAATTTTTCAAAACTTTACAACTACAAAAGAACCAGAAGGTATTTGATAGGATTTCTCCAAATACTGAAAGAAAAAACAATAATCAGTGATTTAAGCAAAAAACAAAAAATCATGCTCATCTGGCATAAATACATCAGGTTATTAATTCCTGTATTTTTATTTATAAGTTACATCAGTATAGGATTTCTGATTACACAAGGAGTTGTATTTGTGGTCTTATTTAGCATTTTAACAGCTTTAGGTCTAATATCGGTTTTTCCAGGTATATTTAAATTTCAATTCAGTCTAAAAAACTTTATACGAATGAATATCATTTACTTTATAGCATTAACAGATATTTTTATCAATAATGTAATTCTTCAAAAGCGGTCGGTTACAAGCACCGGTAGCCGCAAACTTGAGACAGGAAATTTAGTATCACGAACTAAAATACAATAACACAATAATTATAGTAATGAGAACTTTACACTCGGATAAAGCCTGGAAACAATACGGTAAGCACAATCCCTATTTTGGAGTTATTGGAACAGAAGAATATCTGAACGAAAATTTAAATGAGCAAATAATTGATGATTTTTTTGCTTCAGGATACAAATATGTCAAAGAATTATTCGCGATAATACACAGTAAGATTGATCCGGCATTTAAAGCTGAAAGAATTCTTGACTTTGGTTGCGGACCTGGCAGATTGGTTATTCCATTTTCTAAATATACCAAAGAGGTTATTGGCATTGATGTTTCACAGAAAATGATTGATGAAGCGCAGAAAAATTGTCTTAAGTATAATGTTACCAACGCATCCTTTCTATTGTCCGATGATGATATATATTGTATCAAAGACTATAAATTTGATCTTGTAAATTCCTTCATAGTTTTACAACATATTAATCTTAAAAGAGGCGAAAAATTAATTAAATTGCTCATAAAATCTCTAAAAGTTAATGGTATTGGAGTATTACATTTAACCTATTATGATAATTACTCTACACGTAGAATAGTTAATTATTTCAGGAATAGATTGCCTTACTTATCGATTATTATCAGATTAATACGAAGTCTGATAACAGGTAAACAATTTAGAAATCTTCCGCAGATGCAAATGAACAATTACAATTTAAATAAAATATTTGCTTTTTTACAGAAAGCTGACGTAAAAGAAGTGTATTCGTCTTTTACCGATCATGGAAATTATTGGGGTGTAATTTTAATTTTTAAAAAGAAATAAGCAAATAGTTGTCAATAGTCAAAATGCAAAATTAACAAATTGTAAAATCAATGAATAAACTTGACAGGACCGAAGAAATCAAATTAATGAAACCCTATATGCCTCCCTTACATGAATTTCAACCATATTTGGAATGCATTTGGGAGTCGCGGCGGTTAACAAATGGAGGCACTATTCATTCCGAATTTGAAAAAGCTTTATGTAATTATTTAAGTGTAAATCATATATGCTTATTTGCAAATGGAACAACTGCTTTAATTATTGCACTTAAAGCACTTAATCTTAAAGGTGAAATTATTACTACGCCATTTACTTCAGTAGCAACAGCTCAATCCATATACTGGAATAATTTGAAACCGGTTTTTGTTGATATTAATGAAACTGACCTTAATATTAATATTTCCGAAATTGAACGGGCTATTACACCCAACACTACTGCAATACTCCCTGTTCATATATTTGGCAATCCATGTAATGTTGACTCGATAAATCAATTAGCTCAAAAATACAATTTAAGAGTGGTGTACGATGCAGCCCATTGCTTTGGAGTACAATTAAACGGAACATCATTATGCAACTTTGGCGACTTATCGGTATTGAGCTTCCATGCAACAAAAGTTTTTAACACTGTTGAAGGAGGGGCAATTATATGCCACGACAAAGCTACAAAAAATTATATTGATGCTTTAAAAAATTTTGGTCAGACCCCGGATTATAAATTAGCCGGTTATGGGCTAAATGCTAAAATGAATGAAATACAGTCTGCCTTTGGACTGGTGGAATTAAAATATGTTGACAAGGTTATAGCATACCGTAAAACTGCAACTTTAAAATACCGTGAATTGTTGGAAAACGTAAAAGGATTAAGGCTAATCAATGATAAGAAATGTGTTAAACATAACTATACTTATTTTCCGGTTATTATTAATTCTGAAGAATTTGGTGCGTCCAGAGATGAATTATTATTTAATCTGAAAAGCAAAAATATTTTTGCACGTAAATATTTCCACCCTCTGATTACAGATTATCCTGAATTTAATATTTACAAAACAAGTGATCTCCCAATAGCACGGAAAATTGCTGATAATGTTATATGTTTACCGCTTTTTCACGATATTTCCTTTGATGAACAAACTGCTGTTGTTGATTCAATATACCAAATGCACTAAAAACAGATTCTAAAACATAAGAGTTTTGAAAATATTACAGATTTGTCATAAAATGCCTTTTCCCCTTTTTGATGGAGGAGCGCTTTCAATTTACAATACAGCATTAGGTTTAATTAGTCAAAAAGCAGATATTAAAGTATTTGCGCTGAATACTCCAAGAAATTGGGTTGACCCCAAAAGTATTCCTGATGATTTTAAAGAAAAGGCCAGATTTGAATATTCAATAGTTAATACCAGATTGAATCCGCTACATGCATTTCTAGACCTGTTTTCAAACAAGTCCTATTTTGTGGAAAGATTTTTCTCGAAGGAATTTAGTGCTCATTTAATTCAAATTTTAAATGATGAGGAATTCGATATAGTCCAACTTGAGCACCTGTATATGTGCTTGTACATAGATACAATCAGAAAGTATTCGAAAGCAAAAGTTATTCTCCGACCACAAAACGTTGAAAACAAAGTTTGGAAAAGATACCTGAAAAACAAAATCAATCTTGTATCAAAAATTTGTCTTCGAATCGCAACCAACAGGCTTAATAAATTTGAAAAAGATATAGCCTGTAAAGTTGACGGTATCATTGCAATATCACCTGAAGATGCCAATTTATTCAGTTCCTATGCCCCCGAAACGCCTCTGACTGATATTCCAATGGGGTTTGATTTTGATAATATCAGTAATTATGATGTGGACCAACAATATAATGATTTCCCTGTGTTCTATCATTTAGGCTCCATGGACTGGTTGCCAAATGTACAGAGTATAAAATGGTTTATTGAAGAAGTTATACATTTCGTTAAAGAAGAGTATCCGGATTTTAAATTCAGAATTGCCGGAAAAAAAATGCCGCAATGGTTTTTTAAACGACAAAATAAGAATCTGATTGTTGACGGAGAGATTATTGACGCGCTAAATTATCAGGAAGATAAGGCAATTATGATTGTACCACTATTATCCGGAGGCGGAATACGTGTTAAGATAATTGAAGGAATGGCGCTTGGCAAAACAATAATATCAACATCTATTGGGGCAGAGGGAATTCCCTATGCTGACCAGAAAAATATTTTAATTGCTAACAACAAAGAAGAATTTGTTAAACAAATCGGTAAATGTTTTCATTCAAAGGAATTCTGCAAGGAAATTGGGAGAGAAGCACAAATACTCGCAAAGGGAAATTATGATTTTAATAAGACAGCAAAAAAAATGATGCGATTTTATAATAGCTTGATTTAATGATCGCTTTAAACCTGAATAATTATAATATTTGAATATGAACTGCCCACAACATGCTATAAATTCAAGCGGACGAAAAGTGCTAATATTAAACGAAATACAAAAAAAATGAATCAATAGTGCAGATTGATATTGCAGCTGGTTTTAAAGTCCGCCAGAAATTTATAGCTGTCCGTTACGTTGGCAAAAATACAAAAGACACCTTTTTAGAATAAAATAAATAAATTTTTTTTACCATTTTGGTAATTAATTTGTATATTTGTCAAAAATTTGATTCCTAATGAGAGTTATTGCGAAAAAGATACTTAGAGAATTTTGGAAGATATATAACGATTCTGAAGAACCACTTAAGACTTGGTACAAGGAAGCATCGAAAGCTACCTGGAATGACCCATCAGAAATCAAAGCAGATTATACAAAAGTAAGTATCTTAAAGAAAAGTAGAGTTATCTTTAACATTTGTGATAATAAATACAGACTAATTGTTGAGATAAATTACAAACGACAATGGGTATTTATTCGATTTATTGGGACTCATAAAGATTACGACAATATTGACGCTAATAAAATATTGAAATTATGTATATAAAAGTTTTAAAAACAAAAGAGGATTATTCACAGGCATTGAATAGACTTGACAAAATTTTTCATACACCTATTGATTCAATTGAAGGGGATGAAGCTGAATTATTATCCGTTTTAATTGAAAAATATGAAGATGAACATTATCCAATAGAAGCTCCAGACCCAATTGAGGCTATTAAATTTAGAATGGAACAAATAAATATGACAAAAAAGGAATTGGCTGAAGTGATTGGATATAAAAGTAGAGTTTCTGAAATTTTTAGCCATAAAAGAAAGTTGACTCTAAAAATGATACGAAATTTACACGACAAATTGAAAATCCCATATGAATCTTTAATTGCGAATTACTGATAGCAATATGTTTCATGAAGATATAATGCCTATAACTAATATTATTATATGATGAAAATGTATGTGTTTGATATGGAAATTATTGATAAAAATGGAAATAGTTATGATATAGAAATCAAACATAAACAAGAGATTACAAATATTAGTTTTACACCGGAATCAAGAGAATTAATTTTCTTAAATAATGATAAAATAACAAATATCTTAAAAACCAATGAGCATCAATTCAGGAAAGTCCTTCATATTAAACGTAAGGATACTTTTTATAAAGGTTGTAAATTAAGGTTTGCTTTAAGAGATAAAAAAGCAGTAGCTGATTTTAATGACAGTTCAAAGATAATTGTATTAGACAAAAGGAATAGAAATGTTAATAGCTATGTTCGGAATGTAGGAATAAAAAAAATTAATAAAATTTACACTGATGGTAGTTTTTTAGAAAAAAAAGGTAAAGGAGGATATGTAGTAATAATTGAAAATTTAAAAGGCGAATATACTTTACGAAGTTTTGAAACAAAAGTTAAAAGCAGTTGTTTGATAGAACTTCTACCAGCGATTAAAGGATTGGAAATACTTAAGAATATTGATAAAATAAGAATCATAACAGATAGTCAGTATGTAAGGAAAGGACTTACTGAATGGATTATTAACTGGAAGCTGAATGATTGGTTTACTGCTAATGGAGAAAAAGTAAAAAATATTGAATACTGGAAAAAATTTGATAAGTTGACAGAAAATAAATATATAGAATTTGAATGGGTTAAAGCACATTCGAACCATTTTGAAAATACAATGTGTGATTTGTATGCCAAAGATATTGCTAATAAAACATAATTATGGAGAATTTTATAGTATATAATCCAACAACAATTCATTTTGGAAAAAATGTTTGTGATGATTTGGGAAAAACCATTAAAAAATTTGGAGATAAAGTATTGTTCATATATGGGAAAGGTTCAATAAAAACAAATGGCATTTATGAAAAAGTGATAGAACAGCTTAATGCAGTTAGTGTAAAAATATTTGAGTATAATGGAATAAAGTCAAATCCTGTTATTGAAGACGTAGATGCTGCTGCTGAATTAGGCAGAAAAAATAATATAGATGTAATTCTTGCTGTTGGCGGTGGTAGTGTTATTGATTCTGCAAAAATAATATCTATTGCCATACCAAATAATAATAATGCCTGGGATTTTTTTGAACAAAAAGTAAAACCTACACAAGCTATTCCCTTAGTAAATGTTCTTACTTTAGCAGCAACAGGTACGGAAATGAATCCTTATGCTGTTATACAAAACAATAGAACAAAAGGAAAATTAGGTTATGGAAATAGTTTGTTATATCCCAAACATTCATTTTTAGATCCTCAAAATACTTTTTCAGTACCTAAAAATTATACCGCTTATGGAATTGTTGATTTAATAGCACATGCTCTTGAAGAATATTTTGGAAAAGGAGAAGCAAGCTTGTCTGACCGTTTTGTATATGCGATTATTAAAGAAGCAATGTATTACGGACCATTATTATTGCAAGAATTAAATAATTATAAATATCGTGCTAAAATTATGTATTCAGCTACTTGTGCTTTAAATGGTTTAACTGATTATGGCAGAGTATCAGGTGATTGGGGGGTTCATGAAATAGGTCATGTTTTATCATTACTCTATGATATTCCACATGGTGCAACCCTGTCAATTGTTTATCCTGCCTGGCTTAAGTTATTAAAAGATAGAATTCCCGAAAGAATTACCGAATTAGGCAAAGCTCTTTTTAATGTTGATAATGTTATTGATACTATTGTTGAATTTGAAAAGTTTTTTAAATCAATAGAATGTCCTTTAAAAGTATCAGAATATAATATTAATGAATATGAAAAAGAGAAAATATTTAATGTATTGACTTTAAATAAAGCAAGCGGTTATCATCATAAATTAGGAGAAAAAGATTATTTAAAGATCATCAATAATATGTAACTATCCCGTATTAAATTAATAAAAATTTTTTGGTAAATATTATTATTTTGGGTATCTGAACTCACGAAAATAAAAGTATTGTAAAATTAAATCGCAACTGTATGATAATAAATGAGTACCAATGGTTAAATTGTTAAACCACAACAATATAACAATATAACAATGTAGCAATTTTCATCAATCATCTTCTGCCTGTTCTTCTTCATAAGTTTTGAGTAATGCAGATTGTATATCATTTGGAACTTGTGCATATTCTAAGAATTTCATTTCATACGAAGCACGTCCGCTGGTAAGCGAGCTTAAAGCTGTTGAGTATTTATTCATTTCTGCTAAAGGAACCCTTGCTTTTATTGTACCGCCTTCCATACCCATGATTATTGCTCTTCTGCTTTGCAAGTCAGTCATCACATTACCCATTTTATCTTCAGGTACAATTATTTCAAGGTCGTAAATAGGTTCTAATATTTTCGGTGCAGCTTCTTTAAAAGCTAAAGTGAATGCGTGTTTTCCTGCAAGTTTAAATGAAATTTCGTTTGAGTCAACAGAGTGCATTTTACCATCATAAACACAAATTCTAATATCTCTTGCATAAGAACCTGTTAAGGGGCCTTCTTCCATTTTTTCCATTATTCCTTTTTGAACAGCCGGTAAAAAGCGAGTGTCGATAGCTCCTCCAACAATACAATTATAAAATATTAATTTACCACCCCATTCAAGGTCAATTTCATTTTTTTTCCTTGCATTAACAGTAACTTCACCATCTCCTTTTTGAATATTGAGCGGGTTAACAGAGGATTTTCTCATGGTTTGCTTAATTTTAAATTTTTTAGGCTCCGGCATACCTTCAGTATAAGGTTCAATAATTATATAAACTTCTCCGAATTGACCTGCACCTCCCGACTGTTTTTTATGCTGATAACTTGCTTGTGATATTTTTGTTATTGTTTCTCTATAAGGAATTTTTGGAGTAATATAATCAATAAGTATTTTATGAATATTTTCAAGATGCCATTTTGTAATATTCAGGTGCAATTCGCCCTGTCCTTTAACAATAAGCTGCTTTAATTCTTTAGAGTATCCGGTTATTATGGTTTGATCGGTTTTATGCATTTCATTTAATGCAACTCCTAATTTTTCATCATCATTTGAATTTTTTGCTTTAACAGCTACGCTGAATTTAGGTTCAGGGAATACTATCGGCTCAATAATAACATCGGGATTTTTTAATGAATTAAGAGTGTTATTAGTATGAGTATTTTTAAGTTTGATTGTTGCACCAATATCACCGGCAACTATTTTTTGGACTTTTTCCCGGTTCTTACCTGCAATTACAAATAATTGTGGAATACGTTCTTTGGTATCTGTATTAGCATTTATCATATCCATTCCTTCGGTGATTTCACCTGCATAAACCTTAAAAAATGTGATTTCGCCTAAATGAGATTCAATAGAAGTTTTAAAAATAAAAGCTGATGCAGGATCATTAATATTATATGTAAGTTCTTTTCCTTCTTTGGTTTTTTGTGCAGGCATATCATTAGGCGATGGAGCATTGTTTTTAAGAAATTCCATTAACCTTGCAACACCCATATTATGTTTTGTGCCTATACAAAAAGCAGGAAATAATCCCCTGCTTATCAATCCAATTTTTAAACCTTTTTGTATTTCATCTTCTGTCAAAGTTCCGTTCTCAAAAAATGTTTCCATCAGTTCTTCATCATTTGAAGCCAATTCTTCAATTAATTCATTTTGTAATTTTTCTGCTTTTGCTTTTTCTGAATCAGGGATATCAGTAATTTCCGGTTTTCCTCCGTCTTCAGGAAATTTATACATTTTCATTTTAAGAAGATCAATAACCGAATCAAAGCCAATTCCGGTATTAACAGGATATTGACAAATAGTAACACTATTTCCGAAATATTGTTTTAATTGACGAATAGTTTCATCAAAATTTGAATTTTCGTGTTCCAGATGATTAATGGCAAAAACAACAGGTGTATTATTTTTATTAGTATATCTCCAGCTTATTTCAGTTCCAACCTCAACACCATTTTGGGCATTAATAACCATTAATGCGGTATCTGTAACTTTTAATGCAGATATAACTTCTCCAATAAAATCATCAAAACCCGGAGTATCAATAATATTAAATTTCTTTCCTTCAAATTCCGAATACAATACAGTAGAACAAATTGAATTTTGACGCTCCAATTCAATTTGACGGTAATCGGAAACAGTATTTTTATTATCAACAGAGCCTCTTCTGTTAATTACACCACCTTCAAATAACATTGCTTCTGCCAATGTAGTTTTTCCTGATTTTGCACCACCGATAAGAGCAATATTTTTTATTTCATTAGTTTGATAAACCTTCATTATTATCTTATTTATTAATTATATAAAATATTTTCAAAAAAAATTTCCGCAAAAGTATAAAAATATAAATTATTATTAAACAAAAATTTAACCTTTAATTAATTTTAGATATTATTGATCATTTCCATAGTTTCAACCCAGATGTCTTTTTTCATTTTTGAACCAATGACTTCTATAACTTTACCTGAAAGAACAGAACCTATTTTCCCACATTTTTCTATTGAAAAATTATTTATTAAACCATACAGGAAGCCGGCAGCATATAAATCTCCCGCTCCTGTTGTGTCAATACATTTTGCATTTAAAATGCCAATTTCATATATCTTGTTTTTGTGTTTTATAAGAGAACCGTTTTCACCAATTTTAACAATAGCAATTTCACATATTTTTGCAATTTCATTTAAAGCATCTTTTGGTTCTTTGCCTGTGAATGCTTTTGCTTCTTCTTCGTTTGCAAAGACAATATCAACATATTCGCTTATAACAGACTTTAAAAATTCTAAATTTTCTTCTACAACATTATAACTAGCCAAATCAAGAGAGATAATTAAATTATTTTTTTTAGCAAGTAGAACGGCTTTTTTCAATAATTCATGATTTTGAACCAAATAGCCTTCAATATGCAGGTAATCGTATTCTTTAAAGATTTCCAAAGAAAGGTCATTTGCATTAAGTTCAATTGCTGCACCCAAAAAAGTTGCAAAAGTTCTTTCAAAATCGGGGCTAACCAAACCCTTTGCCCTTCCTGTTTCTGACTTGCCAATCAAAAGGCTTGGTTTAATATTATTATTTTCTAAATCATTGCTAAAAAATTTCCCAAAATCATCATTTCCTACTTTGCCGAGAAATCCTGTTTTAATGCCTAAATTAGCCAGACCGTGAATAGTATTTGCAGCAGAACCCCCTGATGATTGTTGTTTTTTTAAACCGGAAGTATTATCAGATATTTTAATAATAAAATTGTTGTCAACAAGTTGCATGCTTCCCTTTGGCAAAGAAAAATTCTTTAATATAGAATCGTTTTCTAACTGAACCATAATATCAACTAATGCATTTCCCATACCTAAAACTTTAGCGGTTGGAAAAATTCTAGAATTAGTTTTTTTGAGCATAGTGTTAATTTATTAGATTTTTTTAAAAATTTTGGCAAAGGTATTGTTTATTTAGAATTTATATATAATTTTGCACCCTGTTTTAAAAAATTCCTCAATAGCTCAGTTGGTTAGAGCATCTGACTGTTAATCAGAGGGTCGCTGGTTCGAGTCCAGCTTGAGGAGCAGGAAACCGGCTTTTAAGTCGGTTTTTTTGTTTTTATTGTCCATCTGTGATGTATTTTTTTTGCCACAGATTACATTGATTTGCACAGATTAATTTCAGATCTCCCAAGCTACCCCGCAAACTAACAAAGCACCGATTTCAAGATTAATTTCAAATTTGTAGTAGGATAAATTGTTTTTGTTTCATTTAATGTTTTGCAAATTTTCTGTACGGCTTTA
>JAIOSH010000050.1 GCA_021107685.1 Bacteroidales bacterium
AAATAGAACCATTGAATATCGAAGCAAGATATCCATCACATAAGGAAAGGTTACTGAAAAGTTTGAGTAAAGAAAAATGTCAAGAAATTTTAATTAACACTAAAAAATTGCAGGAATGGATAAAACTGAAGCTATAAACAAAATACGTCAATACAGATTTTTGCTCAAAAATTATTTTGATGTGGATAAAATATATCTTTTTGGTTCTTATGCAAATGAGACAAATAGAGAAGATAGCGATATTGATGTCGCAATTGTTGTAAACAGTATAAAAGGAGATTATTTTTCAACAACACCATTAATATGGAAATTAAGGCGACAAATTGATGATAGAATAGAGCCAATTCTTATTGAAAAAAATAATGACAGCAGTGGATTTTTAGAAGAAATACAAAAAAATGGAATAGAAATAGGAGAAGATTAAAAAACAACTAAATCCAACACAAATAAACGCCACTAAAATAAGCATTTATCCAAAAACGTTATATGTTATACGATATATACTATTATCATACAAAATTTTATTTTTCTAACAAATTTTTTTCAAAGTCAGAAGACCAAAGTCGGAAGAAATTTTACTGGTGAAAATGCATATCGTATTCGTGTTAGAAATTATCGTATTATCTACGAAATCAACGATAAAAAAATTATTGTAACTGTTGTTTCAGTCGGGCATAGAAAAGATATTTATCAAGAAATATTCAATAAAATTCAAAATAAAGTGAAAAAACTTCTCTATCTAATATTAATATTATTCTTTACATATTCTGCATATTATACTGTTGCACAGGAAAATATTATTGTTGAAAAATCTGAACTGACCGAAAAAATTAATGGCAAAAAATATTATATCCATTTTGTAAAACAAGGACAGACTTTGTTTTCAATTGCAAAAGCTTATGGAGTAACAGTTAATGATATTTTCACAGAAAATCCTGATGCGCAATTAGGTATTAGCCCTGGTCAATTATTAAAAATACCTTATGTAAAAATTCCGCAATCTGATAATTTAATAAAAGATGTAGATTTTTTCTATCATATTGTTAAGAAAAAAGAAACATTATATAATATTTCAAAAAAAAATTCAATTACAATTGAAGAAATTGAAAAAATCAATCCCGAATTAAAAGATGTTCTTAAAGAAGGTCAATATTTAAAAATTCCTATTAAAAAAGAATCAGAAACATTAGAATTTATTGCAAAAACTAATGGTGTTATAATGGAACACAGGGTAATAAAAGGTGAAACGCTTTATAGTATTGCAAAACAATATTCAGTTACTATTGGTGAAATCAGAAATGCAAATCCCGGACTTAGCGACATAATTAATATTGAACAAGTAATAAATATTCCCAATCAGCGACCAACAGGTTTGATAGATATAGGAATTCCATCTGATTCTGTTAAATACTGGGAACATAAAGTGATGAAAAAAGAAAATCTTTACAGGATAGCTAAAAATTATGCAGTAAGCATTGATAGTATAAAACTAATAAATCCGGGCTTAACAGAAGATATTAAAATTGAGCAAATTATTAAAATACCGAAAAATGATCCAAAAGAAAATTATATCATTCATACTTCTGATAAAAAAGATAAATTAAACCGTATTGCAAAAAAATACGAAGTCAGTTATGAAGATGTTAAAAACTTAAATCCCAATATGACAAATAAAGTTATAAAGGGTCAGATCATAAAAATTCCTGTTGAAATCAAAGAAAAAACTTTACCTGATTCGCTTAAACCACAAAAAATTCCTATTGAAGATATTATTGACCCTTGCGAAAGATATGAGTTTAATAAGCAAAAAATTTATAATGTTGCTTTAATGCTTCCATTATACCTTGAAGAAATTGATAGTATTTACATTAAAGACCCTTCCAATATAAACGAACTTTCAAAACTTCGTTCATTAAAATTCATCCAATTTTACGAAGGAATGATGATAGCTGTTGATTCTATTGAAAAAATCGGTCTTAAAATAAATTTATTTGTTTATGATGTGGATAATAACATTGAAAAAACAAATAAAATTTTACAATCTTCCGAATTAACTGAGATGGATTTAATTATCGGGCCTTTTTTTAGTACAAGTTTTGAACTTGTTTCTGACTTTGCAAAAACATTTCAAATAAAAATTGTTAATCCACTTTCAACAAGAAGTGAAATTATTTTTGATAATCCTTATGTGTTTAAAATTAAACCTGATATCAATACTCAAATTGAACAGCTTATTTCTTTTATTGTTGAAGATCATCCAAAAAATAATATTATCATTGTCAGGCATAATAAATATCAACATAATACTGAGTCAAATTTTTTAAAAAACAAACTGAATAATTTACTTGAAAATGGTATTTATATTAATAATTCGGCTATTGATAGTATCTTTAATAAAAATTCTTTTGCTGATATAACTTTTATTGAAAATTCTTTGATTGATCCTTTATTAATCAAAAACAGTTTAAATGACAGCACTTTATTTAATAACAAAGTAAAAGAAATAATATATACCAGTGATAGCCTGCCGGGATTACGCAATAGTTTATCAATAGTCAGAGAAAATATCATAATTGCAATATCAACAGATAAAGTATTTACAATGGTACTTTTAACCCGTTTAAATCAACTAAGAGATACATTTAATATCATCTTGTTTGGATTGCCTAAATGGGATAATTATGATGATATTGAAACAGAACATCTTTTAAATCTTAAGCTGCATTCTTTGTCTCCAATATTTATTGATTATGACACAGGAAATATTAAGCAATTCATATTAAAATTCCGCTCAAAATATAATACTGAACCTGAAGTAAATAAATATGCCTTTGATGGTTTTGACATAGGATGGTATTTTTTAAATGCTTTAATAAAGTATGGGAGAGATTTTGAAAAATGCCTTCCTTATTTTCAAATTAACCTGATTCAAACTAAGTATAACTTCAATAAAACCGATAATAACGGTTATGAAAATTCTTTTTGGAATATATACAAATACGAGGATTACAAAATAATTAATGCAAGGAAATAATAAATAAAAGTGGAAAGCAAATTAATTATCTTTTCAGCACCATCAGGTGCAGGCAAAACAACAATTGTAAAAGAATTACTTAATTCGGAGCTTAATCTGGAATTTTCAATTTCTGCAAGTAGCCGCCCAAAACGACCCAATGAGATTGATGGAAAGGATTATTATTTCCTTTCTGTTGATGAGTTTAAAAATAAAATTGCCAATAATGATTTTTTAGAATGGGAAGAAGTTTATAAGGATAATTATTACGGCACTTTAAAATCGGAAGTTGAACGGATTTGGGCTACAGGCAATAATGTGATTTTTGATGTGGATGTAATTGGCGGACTAAACATAAAAAAATATTTCAAAAAAAAAGCTCTGTCTGTTTTTGTAATGCCTCCCTCTTTGAAACATCTTGAAGAAAGATTAAAAAAGCGTTCCACAGAATCTGAAGAAAGCCTTAAAAAACGATTGGATAAAGCAAAACATGAGTTAACTTATGCAAAGCAATTTGATAGAATTATTGTTAATGATGATTTGGAAACAGCAATTAATGCAGCAAAAAATATTATAAAGTATTTTCTAAAGAAATAAAATATGAAAACAATCGGATTAATTGGTGGAATGAGTTGGGAATCTTCGGTTGAGTATTATAAAATAATCAATGAAGGAGTCAAGAATAAATTGGGTGGAGTGCATTCATGCGAAAATATTATGTATTCTTTTGATTTTGCCGAAATTGAAAAATTACAACACGCAGGAAAATGGGACGAACTAACAGAACTAATGATAGATGCAGCCAAAAAATTAGAGACAGCCGGTGCAGAATTAATTTTAATTTGCACAAATACAATGCACAAAATGGCAGAAGATATTGAAGCAAATATAAAAATTCCTCTATTGCATATAGCTGACGCAGTTGCTCAAGAAATTAAGAAATCAGGTTTAAAAACAGTTGGTCTGCTCGGAACAAAATTTACAATGGAGCAGGATTTTTACAGAAGCCGGATTGAAAAAAAATTCAATATAAAAGTTATAATACCAGGCAATGATGAAAGGCAGATAGTTCATGATATTATTTATAATGAATTGGTTGTGGGTAAAATTATTAAGCACTCAAAAGAGGAATTCAAGAAAATAATTAAAAACCTTGAGTTAAACGGAGCAGAAGGTGTAATTTTAGGTTGCACGGAAATACCATTGCTGATTAAACAGGAAGATTGCGATATTCCAATATTTGACACAACAACAATACATGCAAAAGAGGCAGTTGAGGAGGCATTGAAATAACATTGCTTTGCAAATAGTAAAAAACAAATACCGATACATTATGAAAAAAAAAATTATCGTTTTAATATGCATTTTGATTAGTTCTTTATCTAATGCTCAAAACAAAATTACTGAAGTAAAAACCCAAAACGACGCATTCATTGAAATGATGGATATTGTTGGAATAACAGAAGATAATCTTGGATTTGAACCCAAAGCTTACTGGACAAGATATCCTGACCCGAATGATATTCCATATAAAGTTTTAGCTTTTAACGACCTTTTTGCCGAACCGCAAAATATCTATGATTTTGTAAAAGTAATGGCAAATTCTGCTGATATTTTTTTAAGTGAAAAATATTTAAAATCACATGGTGACGGACTTCTTAAAGTCGGGTATTATTGTGGCATACGAAATGCTACTGCCCAATTCAGACCTTATACCGCATCATTATGGGCAGAACTTAATGAAGATGAACCTCTGCTTTATGCAATAAAAGAAATTTATACCAGAACTCATACTGTTTACCGATACAATGCAATGGGCGTGGCATCCGACTTTCCGTTGATTGAAAAAAAATTGCGTCAAGCCATTGAACAAATTCATCCTGATGTTCAAAAATATGTTGCACGAACAGTGCTAAATCTGCTTGATGCCTATCACTTTCGTGAAATTGCAATGCGTAATGTGGATTGGGAAGATGCAAAAGACTGCTGGCGTATTCGTCATCTCGGTGAAACTCAATTTGACGGACTGGAATATTATCCTCAATTAGAAGATGCTGCACAAAATATTGATATGAATTCTATTTATTATGCAGGAATGAAATTGCTTCAAACTTCCGAAAGATTAGCAGATTCATTACTTTATCTGAAAAAATCAAATAAAAATATAAACTGGAAAAACCAGAACCTGAATGTAATTACACCAATCGGCAGAATAGTTATTTCAGGAACTGAAGATGATAAACATCAATACTCCGATGCTTTGTTAGTTGTTGATATTGGTGGTGATGACACATACTTTGGGGCAGTTGGTTCAACACCATCTTTGGATATTCCGATTTCTCTTACAGTTGATTTGCAAGGTGATGATAAATATATTAATGAAGACGAATTTTTACCTTCGCAGGGTGCTGCCATTTTCGGTGCTGCTATGCTGCTTGATGTTTCAGGTCAAGATGAATATAAATCAAAACGACTTTCGCAAGGGGCAGCTATGTTGGGAATTGGCATACTTGCCGATATGGAAGGCGATGATACTTATGATATGTGGACTTCGGGCCAGGGTGGTGCTTATTTCGGGATTGGTCTTGCAATTGATAATAAAGGTGATGATAAATATACAATCTGGGGCGATGGTCAGGGATACGGTGGTGTAGGAGGAATCGGTACGCTGATTAACCGGACAGGCAATGACAGTTATTGGGCAGAACCTTTTTCAAAAAATGTATTTCGTCCCGATTATCATTCCAAAGACGGCAAATTAAATTATTCCTATGCCCAGGGCTGCGGTGTGGGACGACGTGGTGATATTACCGACGGACATTCATGGGCAGGCGGAATGGGAACGATTATTGACATTGATGGTGATGATATTTATGAATCGGCAAACTGGTCGCTCGGCTGCGGATACTGGTACGGAATAGGATTTGCTTATGACGGAAACGGAAATGATAAATATTTAAGTGCAAGCTGGACACAATCTGCCGGAGCTCATTTTTGTATAGGAGTGTTAATTGATGAAGCCGGAAATGATGAACATATTTGCTGGGAAGAACAATCAAACGGTTTGGCTTTTGGGCATGATTATACAATTGCTCTTTTTCTTAATCGTGGAGGCGATGACTTGTATAAACTGAAAAATGACGGATTGGGTTATGCAATAAATAATTCACAGGTTTTTTTCATTGATACCGAAGGTGATGATAAATACATAACTGCAATAGGTGAAAGCACTAATCTCGGAAGAAAAGAGCAGAACATTTCAAAAAGTCATAATTTTGGTGATATGAATATTGTTCATAATTCGCCCAACAGTGTTTCTATTCATTACCTTCAGTCAGACCAAATTTGCTTTTTTGCCGATATTGATGGAAATGATTCTTATATTAAAATGGATTTTGAAACAGGTAACGAGAGTGAAGATACTTGTATGAAAAACGGTACGGAATTATTTTCCCCACCTGAAGAAGAAATAAAATCCCTGAAAAATAAACGGTATTTCGGATTAGGAAAGGATTTTTCAAACTGGGATGGAGTGGAAATTGAATATTTTAGGGATAAGAAAGATGATTGAAATATGCCACTGATTCCACAAATTAGCACAGATTTATTTTAAAATTGTAAACTGATAAAATGAAAGCAATTGTATTACCCGCATATAATTCAAACATTATCAGGGCTATGCTGAGTTTAAGGATTGAAGAAAAGGATATTCCAAAACCCAGCTCAAATCAGGTGCTGATAAAAATTGAAGCAACTCCTTGTAACCCTTCTGATATTGCTTTTATCAGAGGCATGTATAATATTAAAAAAACATTGCCTTGTATTTTGGGCTTTGAGGGCAGTGGTACAGTTGTAGATGCAGGAAATGAGGCACAACATCTTTTGGGTAAAAGAGTAAGTTGTTTTGCACAAGATGATAACAATGGAACATGGGCAGAATGTTTTATTGCTGAAGCAAATAATTGTATTATAATAAAAAAAAAAATGGATATTGACCAAGCAGCTTGTTTTTCAATAAATCCATTTACTGCTTACGGACTTCTTGATATTGCTAAACAAATGCACACCAATGGAATTATCCAGAATGCTGCATCTGGACAAATCGGGATTTTTATACAAAGTATGGCTAAAAAAGAAAATATTAAAATTATTAATATTGTAAGAAAAGATGAACATATTAAGCTTCTGAAAAAACGAGGAGAAGAATATATTTTAAATTCACAAACAAAAAATTTCAAGGAACAGCTAACAAAACTTGCTTATAAAATCAATGCTGTTACAGCATTTGATGCTGTTGGCGGAGAAATAACAGGACAAATTATTAATGCAATGCCGTCCGGTTCAAAAACAATACTTTATGGTGGTTTGTCAGGTAAACCTGTTTCAGATATTAGCACATTAGAAATTATCTTTAAAGATAAAACCCTGACAGGTTTTAATCTTAATGAATGGGTCAGGGAGATTGGCAATGAAAAATTTAATGAAATTTCTTTATTTTTACAGAACATGATTATTAGCGGTGAAATCCGAACAGAAATTCAGGGAAGATTTAAACTTGAGGATGCTGTTAAAGCTATCAGGCAATATATCACAAATATGTCAAAAGGGAAAATATTATTCAAACCAAATACTATTCCTTTGTAAAAGTTTGTTAAAAAAACAAAATTTTAACGATTAATTTTGGTATTTAAAATTATAATTTTTATTTTATTTGCAAAACAGGAAAATTAATTATTAACTAAAAACAAAATGACATGAAAAAATTTTACGTGATTTTATTTCTAAGCACATGTATTATGCTTACATTAAATGCACAACCGACCCTAACGTATAATAATAATGCTCCAGAAATCGGGGATATTTATTATATGAATTTTGTTGATATAACAGATATTGGACCAGGAGCTTCAGGGCAAAATATAAACTGGGATTTTTCTTCGTGCCCTTTAATAAGCTCTATGAATCAATCTGTTGTTGATCCTGCAACTACCCCGTATGGAAATGACTTTCCTGAAGCAAATACTGCTTTTGTACCAGAAGAATCTCAAATGTATTCTTATGCACTTATTAATTCTACAGGATTTGATATGTACGGATATGTTTTTGATGCAGGTGGAATATTTCATTATTCTGATCCCGCAAAAAGGATGAAATACCCCTTTTCTTATAATAATACATACATTGACAATTATTATTGTGTAGGTACTGTTCAAACAATGACTTCCCGTATATGTGGAACTTCAACTGTAACTGCTGATGCTTATGGGAATTTAATTACTCCTGACGGAACATTTAATAATGTCCTTAGAGTTAAAATTTATGATGAATATACGGATTCAATGTTTATGGATCAAACATTTATTACGGTGTCTAATTGTACTCAGACAAATTACACATGGTATAGTGCTGATTCCAAGGCTGCCCTATTTAATTATTCAATTAATGTTGTTGATGAAATAATTGATACAAATGCTTATTATTCCAGTGAATCCGCATCAATTGATGAAATTGATAAAAATGCTTTTGCAAATCTTCAAATATTTCCTAATCCTGCAACTGATATTATTAACATAAATTATGAATTAAAAAACAAGTCTTCCATAAATATCAAAATATTAAATCAAACAGGACAGGAAATATTTGTTATTAATACTAATGAAAAATCTGCCGGAATACAAAATGAAAAAATTAATATTAATGATTTACCTCCTGGAATTTATTATTTACGATTAGGAAATAATTATGGCAAGAGTATTTGTAAAAAATTAATAATACGATAATAAATTATCACAAATTAATACTAATATTTCTCATAAAACATTTTTAAAATATAGCTTATTAGTCTTACTATCAGTCAATGTAATTTATTCCTTTGGAGTTGAGATTACTTTTCAGGTTGATATGTCGGAAGTTCCGAATGACAATACAATATTACCTTTGGTTTGCTTAGGTAGCTTTCCTTTATGTCAGAAGGATTCAACTTATTTTTTAGACATTAATATTTTCACAGAAGGAGCTTATAATGGCGGAATGGAAATGTCAACTTTTTTAAATATTAATGATTTTCTGCCGGTAAATCAACCGTTTTCAGGTGAGCCATGGAATTATCAAGGTACTGAAACACTTGATTCCATACCAAATGAAAATGTTACTGACTGGGTTTTGGTTGAGCTAAGAGAAACAAATGCTGAAGCTCATACCGCAACACCATTAAGCATAATCCATAAACAAGCGGCTTTATTATTAAATGACGGATCAATAGTAGGATTGGACGGTACAAGCATTTTATCATTTAATCATTGTATTATTTATAATTTGTTTGTAGTTATCTGGCATCGCAATCATCTTGGAGTTATGTCAGCAAATCCTCTAACTGAAAGTGAGAAAATTTACACTTATGATTTTTATTCGGGAGAAGCACAAGTTTATGGAGGTGCTAATGCTCATAAGGAATTGGAAACAAGCATCTGGGGTATGATAGCAAGTGATGGTAAAGCCGACCTTCAGATAAATAATGATGATAAAAATGAAGTCTGGCAACCATCAGCAGGTAATTCAGGCTATGAAGCCGGAGATTTTAATTTAGACGGACAAGTGAATAATAATGATAAAATACAATTTTGGGAGATAAATGCCGGTTTAGCTTCGCAAGTACCCGGTGGATATTTCTTTAATTGTGGAGAAGTATTAATTGACCCCCGCGACGGACAATATTATACTACGGTGGAAATTGAAAACCAATGCTGGATGGCAGAAAATCTGAATATCGGTACTATGATATATGGCTATAAAGACCAGTTAGATAACAGCATTATTGAAAAATATTGCTATCACAACGATACAAGCCTTTGTGATGAATACGGCGGATTATATCAATGGAATGAAATGATGCAATACACAAGCGAACAGGGTACACAAGGTATTTGCCCCCCGGGTTGGCATTTACCAACTGATGATGAATGGAAAATACTGGAAGGTGCAGTAGATAGCATATATGGTATTGGTGATCCTGAATGGGATCAAATGATGTGGAGAGGTTATGATGCAGGAGGAAACTTAAAAGAAACCGGTTATATACACTGGGCAGACCCAAACTATGGTGCTACTAATAGCAGCAAATTTACTGTTTTACCTGCCGGAAGCCGTTTTTACGATGGCACTGCTTTTTATTGGAAACATTTAGGAACTTTTTTTTGGACATCAACCGACTTTGACAACGAACCTTTTGGTCGTTCATTATCTTTTACAAAAAAAACTATATTTCGCTATAATTATCCTAAAACAATGGGAAACTCA
>JAIOSH010000480.1 GCA_021107685.1 Bacteroidales bacterium
AGATTCCAGGGAGTGATGCAAGGCGGGTGGCTGCTTGCAACAGCAGTTGGTAACAAGCTTTTATTTGTTGGAAGTTTCTTCTGGGGTAAACTCGACTTATGGCAACTTTGGGCAATATTTGTTGTGTGTTGCGTTCTTTCTGCAATATTTATTTTTTCAATAATGAAACGTTTAGAAAGAGCAACTAAAATTTCATAAAAAATAGATTAATCATATTATAACAAAAGAGACCGTTTCTTATTGTATTTAAGACGGTCTCTTTTATTTTTAATTACACACTTGCCTTAGAATCAATGCCGTCCTATTAGTGTTATAAAGTATTAAATGATTTTTATTATCTGTTTCATTAAAATAGCTTGTATAAATTTTAGTATCATCAATCCTGTTATGACCACCAAAATCAGGATGGTCTGAATTTAAAATTATTTTATAATTACCTGCTTTTGGTAGAATAAAATCATAATCAGGTATGGAGTGATTAATATGAAAATTAAAAATAAATATCAGGTTATTTCTTTCAAAAATAATTGTTTTGTTCCAGTCATCTATATTCAGTTGTTGAGCAAAATCCGATGTTAATATTTTATTTTCAGAAATTACTTTAAGCATTTCAATATCAAATGTTTTTAAGAATTTATACTTTAATTCAGGATTATCAGCCAATGACCATTTTCTTTGTGCATACTTATAGCTCCAGTTATTTCCTTCGCGTGGAAAGTCAATCCATTCAGGATGTCCGAATTCATTTCCCATAAAATTCAGGTATGCCTGACCTCCAAGCGATATTGTAAATAATCTTATTAATTTATGTAATGCTATTCCACGATCAATTACAAGATTATTATCATTTTTATTCATGTGGAAATACATTTCTTTATCCATAAGTCTGAAAGCAATAGTTTTATCACCAACCAAAGCCTGGTCATGAGATTCGCAGTAAGCAACCGTTTTAATATTTGGCAGGCGGTCATTCAGAACTTTCCACATTTCAAAAATATTCCAGTCTTCATCTTTTTTCTCTTTAAGTATTTTTATCCAAAAATCAGGTATCCCCATTCCAAGCCTATAGTCAAATCCAATTCCTCCATCAGATATTGGAGAGCATAAACCGGGCATTCCCGTAACATCTTCGGCAATCATAACTGCATTTTTATTAATTTGATGGGTTAGCATACCGGCAAGCTGAAGATAAGTTACAGCATCCCATTCAACACCTTGAGTAAAATATTTTTCACGAGTGTCAATAGGTTCATTACCATGATGATAATACATCATAGAGCCTACTCCATCAAAACGAAAACCATCAAAATGAAACTCATTCATCCAGTATTTAATGTTTGAAAGCAGAAATCTAAGCACTTCTGTTTTGCCGTAATCAAACAATTTTGAATCCCATTGAGGATGAATACCCCTGTTTCCCTGATGAAAGTATTGGGCATCAGAACCATCAAATTCATTAATACCTTCATTAGTATTTTTTACAGTATGTGAATGAATAATATCTATTATTACAGCAATTCCAAGCTGATGGGCTTCCTTAATAAGCATTTTTAATTCTTCAGGAGTTCCAAAGCGTGACGATGGTGCAAAAAAATTTGATACATGATAACCAAACGAACCATAATAAGGATGTTCCTGTATTGCCATTATCTGAATGACATTATACCCTGATTTTTTGATACGTGGAAGTATATTTTCTGTAAATTCAGTGTAAGTTCCAATGCCTTCTTTCTCTTGTGCCATTCCTATATGACATTCATAAATAAATAATTTTTTTAATTGCCCAATATCAAATTTATCTCCTTGCCAGTCGAATCTTTTTGGCAGCCAAACCTGACCTGAAAAATTTTTTGTATCATCATCTTGAATCACACGCCTGATATAGGCTGGAATTCTCGGTTGTAATCCTTTTTTGGAGTTAACCAAAACCTTTATTTTACTTCCGTGTGTAAAAGTGTCTTTATAGCTTGCTTTGTCTAAGAATATTTCCCAGATACCAAATTCATTTTTTGTAAGAGGATGTGTAAATTTTTCCCAATTGTTGAAATCGCCAATAAGAAATAAATTATCAGCATCAGGAGCCCATTCCCGGTAAGTCCAGCCTTTTAGCTTATCATTATAATTAATACCGAAATATTTATATCCATTTGCAAATTTAATAAGACTCCCAAAATCTTTTTCAATTTCATTTAACCTGGAAGTATATCTGTTATATCTATCAGTAATATCATGTGAACTGGGTTCAAGCCATGGATCATTTTTTACTAATTTCAAGTTTTGTTGTTTTTTTGATTTCATCCTGTATTAAATTATTATTTAACAAATTTACAAAAAAGCATATAACTAATAAGTTTATTAATTAATTCCTATTCCCTGGATTTAAGGATAGATTTTAAAAATGGTATAAAGGAAATAAGGGTATAAAGGTATAAAGGTATAAAGGTATAAAGGTATAAAGGTATAAAGGTATAAAGGTATAAAGGTATAAAGGTATAAAGGTATAAAGGTATAAAGGTAATCCGTTTTTGCAAATTCAAAATATCAAATAATCAAAGTGTAAATTACAAAGTTATGTAAAAATGCAAAATAAAAAACAACAAAGTAAAAATAATAAAATGTTTGAACCCTAACTTTTTAATTAGATTTGTATAATCAAAATATTATCTTTGCTTCACTATTTAAATTTATTATTATGATTAAAAGAATAAACAGACGTTCATTTATAAAAAAAAGTGGGGCAATAGGAATAGCATCAGTATTCGGAACAGCAATTATACCTAAGCTTATTACAGGAATGCAAAATCCTGAAGGCATTGATATTTCCATAGTTCAGGGTACAGATTATTATAAAAATACAATAGAAGCTATTAATATTTTAGGTGGTATTAAAAAGTTTGTTCCAAAAGATTCAAAAGTAGGGTTATTAATAAATTCGAGTTTTGACGAACCCGGAGCTTATGTTAACCCTGATGTTGCTCTTGCTGTTGTGAAGTTGTGCTATGATGCATGTGCTTCCGAAGTACGATGTTTACAAAGTGTTTCGGCAGAATATTGGAAAAAGGGTACAATGGCAGAAAAATATAATGAAGAAATTAGCAGCTTAAAAGATACTGAAGTAAATAAATTTCCTGCTGTATATTCTGATGAACATTTTGTTAAAATGGAAATTCCAGGTGCTATATCTTTAAAAGAACCTGAAATTATTAAAGAATTATTTAACTGCGATGTCTTTATTAATATTCCTATATCAAAACATCACTTTACTACATTATTTACAGGTGCTTTAAAAAATATGATGGGCGTTTGCACAAGAAAAACAAATGTTTCGTTTCATTTGGGTTCAGGTGTTAGAAATGACACGGAATATTTAGGGCAATGTATTGCTGATATTAATCTTGTTAGAAAAGCCGACCTTTGCGTTGTTGATGCTACAGAATTTATTGTAACAAATGGTCCGGGAGGTCCCGGTGATATTCTTAAACCTCAAAAAGTAGTTGCAGGTACTGATATTGTTGCTATTGATTCATTATGCTCATCATTTTTAGGATATGAAACAGACGAAATTATATCAACAGTTAAAGCTTATGAATTAGGCTTAGGTGAAAAAGATTATAATAAATTAAATATTATGGAAATTACTATTTAGTGTTTGTTCATAAAATCAACAAAAATCAAAGAATTACCGTCATTGCGAGAAACTGACAGTAGGGATTGTGTGATAGAGTTTCGTGGCAATCTGTTAATAAATAATGAATTAGGTTTCAAATAAACAGATTGCTTCTGAACGCCAACACACATGCCTTCCCTA
>JAIOSH010000236.1 GCA_021107685.1 Bacteroidales bacterium
GGTCATAATCGTTCTGTTCAGGAAATTGTTGATTGTGCTGTTCAGGAAGATGTTCAGGCAATAGCTATTACTTCCTACCAGGGAGGGCACATTGAATTTTTTAAGTATATGTATGACTTATTAAAAGAAAAAGGATGTCAACATATCAGGATTACCGGTGGTGGTGGTGGTGTAATTCTTCCTGATGAAATAAAAGAATTGCATGATTATGGAATTGCCCGTATATATTCACCTGATGATGGAAGAAAAATGGGTTTACAGGGAATGATTAATGATACACTTAAAATAGCAGATTTCCCAACAGGTAAAAACATCAACGTTAAAATTGAAGATATTGAGAATAAAAGTATTAATTCAATAGCCCATACTATTTCTGCTGCCGAAAATTATCCTGAAACAATTAAAAGTTTTATGGATAAAATAAAAAAAGAAATAAAAAGCAGAAAATCTCCTGTTTTAGGAATTACAGGTACCGGTGGTTCAGGCAAATCATCTTTAGTGGATGAGATTGTCAGAAGATTTCTATCTGATTTCCCGGATAAAACAATTGCAATAATATCGGTAGATCCATCAAAACGAAGGACCGGCGGAGCATTACTCGGTGACAGGATCAGGATGAATTCAATTAATGATCCCAGAGTATATATGCGTTCATTGGCAACACGTCAATCAAATCTTGCAATGTCAAAATATGTAAAAGATGCAGAATGTATTGTTCAGGCAGCAGCTTATGATATCATAATTTTAGAAACTTCCGGAATTGGTCAGGCTGATACTGAAATTATTGACCATAGCGACTTATCAATGTATGTGATGACTCCTGATTATGGTGCGGCAACCCAACTTGAAAAAATTGATATGCTTGATTATGCTGATATTATTTCTATTAATAAATTTGATAAACGGGGCGCAATGGATGCTTTACGTGATGTAAAAAAACAATATATGCGGAATCATCAACTATGGGACACCGACATAGACGATATGCCGGTTTATGGAACTATTGCTTCACAATATAATGACCATGGCGTTAATGAATTATACAGAGCTTTAATTAAAAAAATAAAGGAAAAGACAGGTGTTAACTTTATCCATAAGGATTCCTTTGGAAAAACTTCATCAGATGCAGGGAAAGAATCTGATGATATGTCAGAAAAAATACACATAATTCCACCAAACAGAATAAGGTATCTTTCCGAGATATCCGATACTATAAGGTCGTATAATAAATGGACGGAAGAACAATCAGAAGTTGCACAAAATTTATATAGTCTTAATAAATCTATTCAAATATTGGAAGGATCCGAACCCATAATGGTTGAGAAATTGAAAAAGGTTTATAAGGAAGTTGAATTAAATTTAGACGGACATAATAAGCAAATTATTGAAAACTGGGAAAATAAACTTAAATCATATAAAGCAAAATATTTTATTTTTAAGGTAAGAGACAGGGAGTTTAAGCTTAGTACACATACCGAATCATTGTCTCATCTCCAGATTCCAAAAATTACATTGCCGAAATATAAAGGATGGGGAGATATTTTAAAATGGAATTTGAGAGAGAATGTTCCTGGCGAATTTCCTTTTGCAGCAGGTGTTTTTCCTTTTAAACGCGAAGGTGAAGACCCTACACGAATGTTTGCGGGTGAAGGTGGACCGGAAAGAACTAATAAACGATTTCATTATGTTTCATTAGGAATGCCTGCAAAACGTCTTTCTACAGCTTTTGATTCTGTTACTTTATATGGTCATGACCCAGATATTCGTCCTGATATTTATGGAAAAATCGGAAACTCCGGTGTTTCTGTTGCATGTTTGGATGATGCAAAAAAATTATATTCGGGTTTCAATTTAATTGACCCTAAAACTTCTGTATCTATGACTATCAATGGTCCAGCCCCTACAATGGTTGGATATTTTATGAATGCTGCTATTGATCAGCAATGTGAAGTCTATATTAAACAAAATGGCTTAGAAAAAGAAGTAGATAAGAAAATAAATAATCTCTATAAGAAAAAAGGCACAAAAAGACCTCAATATCAAGGTGCAATTCCTGAAGGAAATAATGGTCTAGGATTGATGTTACTTGGGGTTACAGGCGATAAAATTTTACCAAAAGATGTTTATGAAAAAATTAAAAAAGATACTTTGTGTACTGTCAGAGGAACTGTTCAGTCTGATATTTTAAAAGAAGACCAGGCACAAAATACCTGTATTTTTTCAACGGATTTTTCATTAAAGTTAATGGGTGATGTACAGGAATATTTTAATAATAATAATGTAAGGAATTTTTATTCGGTTTCAATTTCGGGCTATCATATTGCAGAAGCCGGTGCAAACCCTATTTCGCAATTAGCCTTTACTCTTGCCAATGGTTTTACTTATGTTGAGTATTATGCTTCAAGAGGTATGGATATTAATAAATTTGCACCCAACTTATCTTTCTTCTTTTCTAATGGTTTAGACCCTGAATATTCGGTTATGGGACGTGTTGCAAGACTTATCTGGTCAAAAGCTATGAAATTAAAATATAATACAGATGAGCGTTCGCAAAAATTAAAATATCATATTCAAACATCAGGACGTTCATTGCATGCCCAGGAAATAGATTTTAATGATATACGAACAACTTTGCAAGCATTGTATGCTATTTATGATAATTGTAATTCGTTGCATACTAATGCTTATGATGAAGCAATTACAACCCCAACAGAAGAATCGGTACGCCGTGCTATGGCAATACAATTAATTATCAACCATGAATTAGGATTGGCTAAAAACCAAAATCCATTACAAGGTTCATTCATTATTGAAGAACTAACTGATTTGGTTGAAGAAGCTGTATTAATGGAGTTTGACAGAATCACAGAAAGAGGAGGTGTTTTGGGTGCTATGGAAACTATGTATCAGCGTAGTAAAATTCAGGAAGAATCATTATATTATGAAACATTAAAGCATACGGGGCAGCTTCCTATTATGGGAGTCAATACTTTTCTGTCCTCAAAAGGTTCACCAACAATTATTCCGTGTGAAGTGATAAGAGCAACCGAATCTGAAAAAAAATACCAGATCAATATGTTAAAAGAATTGCATAAAACTTATGAAAATGAAGCA
Organism: Bacteroidales bacterium; assembly: GCA_021107685.1. GTDB lineage: Bacteria > Bacteroidota > Bacteroidia > Bacteroidales > SMBSF39 > SMBSF39. The sequence goes on from JAIOSH010000236.1 coordinate 3,115, forward strand.
AAGGAATCTATGGGTATATTAAAAAATTCAGCTAATAATAATGAAAATATTTTTAAGACTTTAATGGAAGCTTCTAAATATTGCTCAATAGGACAAATTACTAATACATTATTTGATGTTGGAGGTCAATACAGAAGAAATATGTAAAAATGATTTATCGCCTTCCTGTCAAAATTAAAGGGTGGAGTACATTTACTAAGACATAGCTGTGCAACACATATTTTGAGATAAAAATAATAAAAAGTTTTTATATCCCCGGATATTTTAAGGGATATAATTACTTTTGTTTTTTATATAAACAAGTTAGCCACTATTTGAGAAAAAATTACATCTGGAAACTTTAATGATTAATAATAAAAAAATAAAAAGCACACGGACTATTCGACCTAAAGAAGGTCAAAATGCAGAAATTATTGTTAAAAGCAAATATATTAAAGAAAATCTCCCTTTGCCATATGTATTGTATCCAGATCTTTACGGTACATTTATTGGCTTTTCTGAGAATGTTGATTTCAAAATTGAACATAAAGCAAAAGTGTATTTTTGTACTTGCGCTGAACCAGCAATTGATAATTATTTAGATTACGTAAAAAAATTTCCCAAAACAAACTATTCTAATTGGCTGATAAAAGCTCCTCTATCAAATCACGATTTTCCAGATAAGATTTCGAAGGAATCAATACTTCACAAAGGAAATCCAAAGAAAGCAATTCATTTCAAAAAGGGTATTTGCCATAAATGTAATTTAAGTACTCCTACGGTAATGGCGATGAATCCTATGTACGGAGGAAAATTTAAGCAATACTATAACTGGTACATTAATCAGCAATATTATCAACTTGGTATTTGGAAAGATGAACATTTTAATAAAGCATATTGTCCTGATGAATTAATTACGTTAGTAGAAAAAAAAGTCAATAAAAAAGCTCTTATAAAACGCTTTATTGAGAGCCACAATATTGAAAGTTTACAAGCATTGAATCAGCAGATTTTGAAGAATACAAATGAAACTATAAAAAAGAATCTTGCAATTTTAGAGAAACATGAAAAAGAGTTATACAATATTACTCTACGTATTACAAATGAGATAGAGAGTTATGTTCGACAAGAATTTGGATATAGAAAGGTTGGCGAAGGTTGGATTGGCGAGACAATGCTATATAAAATTATCCAAGAAATTTTCACTCAAGAAGAGACAATCAGACACTGTAGACCTAAATGGTTAGAAGGTCTTGAATTAGATATTTACTTGCCGAATATCAAACTTGCATTTGAATATCAGGGTCAACAACATTATAAACCAGTCAAGATATGGGGTGGAATAAAAGCATTAAAAAAGCTTCAGGAAAGAGATGCTAAAAAAAAACTAATTTGCAAAAAGCAAAAAATCAGACTAATTACAGTAGATTACACAGAACCATTAACAAAAGAACATATTTGCAAAATGATTAAATAGAAAATCGACATTTATTTACATTTTACCTTCTAAAAAAGCACATAATGAAAGCTTGGTTAATAACTTGGGAATGGACGGGAGAAAGTGCTGCAATTGCAGACAAAATAGTTGGAATATTAAATCCAAGATGGTCAATAAAAAGAGTTTTAATGATAGTAGAATTTATTTATAATCAAAATACTTCTACATTATCAGAGATGTCGAATTATGCGAAACGGCCATCCAATAATCCGTATACTTCAAAAAAAGATTTCAATTCACATATCTTTTGTGGAAGCCATCCATGGATCGAAGCTAGACTTGTAGAAGATCTTTATATTTCAGTTAATCCAAATACTGGAATTGAAACAATTAAATGGAATGAAATGCCGATTTATGAACCTGACGATCAAACAATAGGTCCTAAACTAGTCAGGGGTAAATTACCAAAAACTTATGTCCGCAAATTGACAGGATCAATTTCTAATGAAAGCATTTGGGACAGAGAAAATGGCAAATATAAAGATTGGTGGCTTAAATTGGCTGACTAAATTTATAAAATACAGAAAGACAATCAAAACAGTGGCTAACAAAGGCTCATACGTAATGCGGGGTGAAGTAGTAAAATTGAAAATATGAATATAAAATAAGCATCGGTGTAGGTTGAAAGATTAGTGCTTCGGAAACCCGCACTACGCATAGCCCAAACGTTACCACCAATAGAAAAAGACTAAAAACATGCTGAAATTTCTAAACAAATCATACCCTTTCAACGACGATTTACGACATAATGCTAAAATAATTTTATTCATTAGTTTAGGTGTTTTAGCTTTTCTCTTAATATTTCAACCCATAGATATTGTGGTTTTTACAACAAAGGAGATTATCTATTTAGTTTTGGGGTTAGCCATTTCAACATTTTTGGTTTTAAGTGTAAATTTGATTGTACTACCCAGTTTATTTCCAAAAATATTCTATAATAATATATGGAGTATAAAAAGAGAAATTATTTGGAATCTATGGATCTTACTTACAATTTCGTCGTGCGATTTGTTGTTTTACACTCAACTCTTTGATGTAATTGAGATTAGTTTTTCTGATATTGGAAAAATTATCTTACTTGGATTTCTTCCCGTTGCAGTTCTTATCATAATTAATCAGGAAAGATTGTTACGTTCTCATTTAAAATCGGCACAACAATTAAACAAGAAACTACTTGAGAGTATACAGCAAAAAGAGAAACTAATTCATTTCGAATCTGATTATAAGAAAGATAAGCTTTCAATTTCGCCAAACTCATTACTTGTAATTAAATCGGCAGACAATTACATAGAGGTATATTACAAAAGTGAAGGTGTTGTAAAAAAACAGATGATCAGAAGTTCATTAAAAAAAGCTCTTGAAACCGTTAATGAATTAGATTATATTTTAAGATGTCATAGGACTTTTATAGTGAATACAAACCATATAAAAGAAATTGAGGGCAATTCACAAGGTTATAAACTTTATTTCGAGATGCTTCATTTTCCTGTGTTAGTATCTCAGAAATATATTAAAAGTTTTAAAGAAACAATTTAAGCCCACCAAATTCGCCACTAAAATAGCCCTATTCACCACTATTCAACTTACACATCCCTTTTGAAAGGGTTGTAGTCCCTGATTATTTTTTGTGCTTCTCATTCGCTATAGTTTTGTCAATATTTAATGATAAAACTTAACAAATATGAAGTTAGAATCCACTGCAATTATTTGCGCATACAATGAGCAAAAAGCAATTACAAATCTCCTTGAGGATGTGTATAAGACACATTTTTTCAATGAAATTATCGTGATTAATGATGGTTCGAAAGACAGCACTGGTGAACTCATCAAAGAATTCAAAAAAACAAATGATATTGTAGATGTTCATTTGCTTAAAAACAAAGGAAAGGGGTTTGCTATGGCAAAAGGCACTGAACTGGCAAGTTCTAAATATTTGGTTTTTATTGATGCTGACTTATCTAATTTCACTACTGAACATGCCAATAAATTATTGAACCCAGTATTAAATGGCAATGCAGATATGGTTTTAGGACAACCATCTAAAACACTTATCCGCCCAGAAATAAACCCCTTTAAAAGTCTATCTGGTCAAAGAGCACTAAAGAAAATCGACATCTTACCAATTCTTAAAAAGATGGAATCTGTAAGATATGGCGTTGAAACCCTAATAAACATGCACTTTAAAGCAAATAATAAAGAAGTAGAATATGTGTGTCTGAAAAACCTTGTTCATCCCACAAAGTTTCAAAAAACAAAACCTCATAAAGCCATTCTGGAATTTATTTTGGTGGGTTGTCAAATTGTGGCAACTACTTTCTCAAATACTAAGATGACAGCAAACTCGAATAAAGATAGAGTGTTAAACATTCTAAGTATTAACAATTAAAACATATTATCATGAATATTCTATTAGTATATCCACAATATCCAGACACCTTTTGGAGCTTTAAGCATGCCTTGAAATTTATTTCAAAAAAGGCAGTAAATCCACCACTTGGTTTGATTACCATTTCATCGATGTTACCGGAAGAATGGCATAAAAATCTAATTGACCTTAATATCGAGTCGCTTAAAAAGAAAGATGTTATATGGGCTGATTATGTATTTATAAGTGCAATGAATATACAATTAGAATCGGCAACAGAAGTGATTGAGATGTGTAAATCATTAAACAAAAAAATTGTTTGTGGTGGTCCGTTATTTACCGAGGAGCCAGACAATTTCGATATGGTGAATCACTTGGTTCTAAATGAAGCAGAGCTGACATTGCCCAGTTTTTTAAATGACTTAAAAAACGGAAATCCAAAACATATGTATCAGTCAAAGGAATTTGCCAATTTAACAGAAACTCCTTTGCCTGACTACTCCTTGGTAAAAGCCTCGAAATACAATACCATGAATTTGCAATTAACCCGGGGATGCCCTTTTAACTGCGAGTTCTGTGATATAACAGCTTTATTTGGACATAAAGTAAGAATAAAATCTACTGAACAAATTATAAATGAACTGGAAGCAATTTTTAAAATAGGATGGCGAAAAAATGTCTTTTTTGTTGATGATAATTTCATAGGAAATAAGAAGATTCTTAAAGACGATTTATTACCCGCTATTATAGAGTGGATGGAAAGTAAAAATCATCCATTCAGGTTTTCAACTGAAGCCTCGATTAATCTGTCAGACGATGATGAACTAATGGAATTGATGACCAAGGCAGGTTTTTCAGCCGTTTTTATTGGTATTGAAACAACCGAGTTGGCAAGTTTAGTTGAATGTGGAAAAGTGCAAAACACTAACCGAGACCTTATACAAAGCGTGCATAAGATTCAAGAATATGGTATAGAAGTGAATGGGGGCTTTATACTTGGTTTCGACAACGATTCTCCATCAATATTTCAAAAACAAATTGAATTTATCAGGGAAAGTGGAATTATATCTGCAATGGTAGGATTATTAAATGCTCCAAAGAAAACTCAACTTTATAAAAGATTAAAACAAGAAGGGCGTATTACAAATGAAACCACTGGTGACAATACAGATTTCTCGCTGAATTTTACTCCTAAAATGGACAAAAAGATTTTACTCGATGGTTATAAAAAAGTAATTAACGGTATTTACGGGGGAAAAGAATACTATATGCGAGTATTAGATTTTATTAAGCGATTTACCCCAAATCAGAAGAACAGGATAAAACTTACTTTGAATCATTTTATCGCATTCTTTCGCTCCTTTATTAAGTTAGGAATTATGGATGCACACAGAAAACATTATTGGAATTTATTCTTTTGGACTTTGTTTAACCGACCCCAATTAGTACCCTTGGCAATCACCTACTCTGTATATGGATTTCACTTTAGAAAAGTATTTAGAAACGTTTTATAGATATAATATTATGAATGAATTGAAAATTGGAAACCTAACTGTCAAAGTCCCTATTATTCAAGGAGGGATGGGCGTTTGTGTTTCATTATCAGGTTTAGCATCAGCAGTTGCAAACGAAGGTGGAATTGGTGTAATTTCCGCTGTTGGCATTGGAATGACAGAGCCAGATTTTAGGAAGAATTTGAGAGAAGCAAATAAAAGAGCACTAAAAAAAGAAATTAGAAAAGCGAGGTTAAAAACAAACGGGATATTAGGTGTTAATATAATGTTAGCTGCTTCAGACTTTGACGATTTATTAGAAGTTGCCCTCAAAGAACGTATTGATGTTGTATTTATTGGAGCAGGATTACCCTTGAAAAAGCCATCAAATATCAAAACCTCATTATTAGAATACACAAATACAAAATTCATCCCAAAGGTATCATCAGCAAGAACCGCGAAGTTAATTTTTAGGCATTGGTCAGAGAAGTACGACAGGATTCCTGATGCAATTGTTATTGAAGGTCCTTTATCTGGTGGGCATCAGGGCTTCCGAAAAGAGGATTTAAACAATCCTGAAATATCCCTTTCAACAATTGTTAGGAATACAATCCATGAAATAGATTTTTTTGAGCAAAAATACGGAATAGAAATTCCTGTTATTGCAGCAGGAGGCATCTATTCTGGAAAAGATATCTTTGATATTATGAGTGTTGGAGCAAAAGGAGTAAAAATGGGAACTCGTTTTGTAACAACTAACGAATGTGATGCTTCCATTGAGTTTAAGCAAAACTATCTTTCATGTTCCCCAAACGATATAACTATAATTGATAGTCCTGTTGGTTTACCAGGTAGAGTAATAACAAACAACTTTGTTCAAGAAATTCAAACAGGAAAGAAGAAACCAATAAACTGCCCATGGAAATGCCTTAAAATATGTGATTACAGAAAAGTGCAATTTTGCATAGCAGAAGCATTATTTAATGCCGCCACCGGAAATTTTAGAAATGGTTTTTCTTTTGCAGGGACTAAAGCTTTCTTAGCCAAAGAAATTATTTCTGTAAAGGAAACAATAAATCAACTAAAAAACGAGTATCTTCGAGAACAATTACGCTTTGAACTAATTCTGATATAGGAACTACTGGTGGTAACAATATATATAAAAAATAAGCGATATAGCAGTAACATCAAGGCTTGTAGCCCGTTTGAACTTTCTTGTAAATTGAAAATTGGTACTTCGAAATTGCTTACTTTTCATATACTTACCGTTAGTGTGCCACGATGCTGTGGTAATCCAGTAGGTGAAAATCCTGCCAGGGCAATTGACTGTTCACCCTGAAGAAAAGCGAACAGATAACTCCGTGAGGAGGATGCTGAAGCTTCGTTCTTTCAA
>JAIOSH010000368.1 GCA_021107685.1 Bacteroidales bacterium
ATTAAGCTTTCTTTCAGCTTTTTTGCGGAGCAAAAAAATAGTGGGAGAATGAGCTCCCACTATACAAGATAGACTTCAGTTTAAAGTGTTGACCAAAGCCTTCTTTCAGTTGATGTCAAAATTAATATACTTTGTTGAAAATTAATGTAAAATAAATTTGGTTTTTAACACAGTATCTCGATTACCGCATGGTGTTTTGTCTTCCAGTCTAGTAAACCATTGTCATTATTCAGTTTTCGTGGCATTGTCATTTTATTTCATGTCTTTATTTGTTGGTTCGTGTGTCAGCGTTTTTTATTTTTTTTAATGTCGGCAATTTTTTAAAACAATTTTTCTTTAGCAGTGGTTTTATAAGCTCTTTGACAAAGCTTTGGTTGAAACGTTGGCTCGTGGGACTTTGGCAATGTGCTTGCAAATGCGTTGGTCATATTAGTTTGTTGTTCCATATCCAGAAAATTCAATTAAGTAAATATATCCTTTGTCTCGTGCGCTCTGGCACCAATTGTTCGCATAATTTGTTCCGTGATTGCTGTCATACTCAACTGTATCTTGAAATGTGTATCTGTAAATTCCAGAAACAGAGAAACCTTTTATTGATTCCTGTTCAATTTCGGCAAAAGGAGTTTGCACTAATCTTCCAAAAAGAATTGTATTTGCTTTAAGCATCCATTCTACCCAAGTGTTTCCATTATGAGTTATTGTATGCTTGCTAATTGAAACTGGATTGCCTTGCTTAATATTCTTTTCAATATTTTCAAAGTAATTATTGAAATTAAACTGCTTTGCTCCCCATGAAATAAAAAACTTATCAAAACCTGTTTGAATGGGAACTCCCATTTGCCGAATTATTTCAGGTGGAAATGAAAATTTTTGTCCTGATAATATTGCTTGTTCTCTTTTCCAAACTAAAAATATCAATCTGTATCTTGCTCTTGTCAAAGCAACAAACAATAGCCGTCTTTCTTCCTCAACTTCTTCTTTAAATTGAATATCCGTCAATGGGTGAGTATCATCCTCAATCATAGGAAGATTTGTGAATGAAGGTGGAATTATCACTGCATCAAATTCAAGACCTTTGACTTTATGCATAGTTGTTAAAACAACTTCTGTTTTCCTTTCATTAGGATTTACTTCTCGGTAATGTTTGTAATAAATCTTGCTCAACTGTCCATCATCTTTCTGGCTTACTTCTTCAACAAATTCAATCAGGTCATTTTGAGTTGAATCATCCTCTATCTGACTTTTAAATTCTAATAGAAGACATTCAAAAAAGTCCAAATAGTATTTATCCCAGTTTGGAAAACTTTGTATGACTTCTGCCTTCTTCATTCTGTAATCTGAAATCAAACTATTTAAAATAGGTTTGTTCAAATCTTTATTATAAAAATCAATAACCCAAGCAATTTCCCTAATTCGCGTGAACTGTTCACTTTCGCCTTGAATTCTCAAACGGATATTTGAAAAGTCTTCATTCTGAATTTTATTGTATGCTCTGTAAATCTCACGATTTGAACGGAACATAAATGCGATTTGTTGAAACTTTTCATTTGGTTTTTCTGAATGTGGTTCTTCCAAAATTTGTTTCAGTTTACTTAGCCAATCTACTTTCACTTTTTCCAAGTCAACTGCTTCGCAATAATTTTTTACTTCTGTTTTCTTAATTGGAATTAATGATGTGATTCCAAATTTTTCATCATTTCTTGCAATTACCTTTTCTGCTAAAGTTAAAATTGCAGGATATGATCTGTAATTCTGACTAAGGTGTAATTCATTTGGATTATAAATAGAGGCAAATTTTTCATAGTTATCTTTTGGACTTCTACTACCTCCTTCATCAATTCTTTCGAATCCATAAATACTTTGATTAGGGTCTCCAATTACTGTCAGATGAGAGGATTCAGGTATCGCAATCTTTTTAAGTAAGCTTAATTTAGTTTCGGTTATATCTTGAAACTCATCAACAAAAACATATTGAATTGTTCCTAAAATAATATTGATTAAGCCAGGTTGGGTTTCATACACCCTATTGAATTCTTCTTCCCATTTTCCAACAGGAATATCACGCAATGAATCACGCAAACAATATTTACAAAATCCTGCAAATGTAAAAACCTTTAATCTACCAATGATATTTGCATAACCCAATGAACTAAATAGTTTTGTTAATCTTTCTTTAAGCTCAACTACAACTGCTCGGTTGTATGCCAATACTAAAATATTTTCAGGTCTAATATTTTCTTTATGAATCAATCTTGCCACTCGAAGCGTAAGGGTGTGTGTTTTTCCGCTTCCTGGTCCAGCGATTACCTGAACATTTTTTGAAATATCTTTATCATATACTTTTTTTTGTTCTTCACTCAATTCTTTATAAGCACTTTTTAATGCTTCGTCACGAAACGCTTTCAATGTTTCGTGGTTTTCACCAAGATGATTTATTAAGAGTGCAATAATTTTCCCTGAATCATCGCAACCAAAATAATTGGTTATGAATTTATCTTTCTCTTGTTTGGTTTCAATGCTTGATAAACACTCAAGTGCAATCAATCTTAGTTCTCTTAACTTCTGTGTTGTCTCAAAATCTTCGTGAACTTGTTTGTCTATTGAATTACTTTCTTCGTGCCGAATTTCCCTTTTTGATTGCAAATACAATTCAACACCCATTGGTAAAAATGTTCCTTCATAATGCAAATAACCTAACCATTTTGCAAACGATAAAAGATTTTCAATATATTCGGTGTCTTTGTCCTCTAAACCTAAGTCAATCACAAGTTTTGAAGCGTTGTATCTTTTACCATTGTCCCCCTGTGCAATAAAGTTTTTGGTAACATACTTCAGAAGTGAAATCAGGTCTTTTTTGAAGTCATTTAAAAATTTCTTCCAATCTTCTTTCTCTTTGCAGCCGTTAAAAATTACCTGAACAATTTTTGGTTTCTGTCCAAGTTTGTGAGTGATTAAAGTTTGATGTCTAACTTTTGGAATAAAATCAGCAAGAGTAAAAGCGAACTTTGCTTTATTGCGTTCAAAATCTTTTTGCTCTTTTTGAATACGACTTTCATCAACATTTGTTTTTCCGTTTGCATTTGTCTTTATGCACCAAGGTAAATTGTTATCATTGAAAAATTCTCCTGCAATAATCCTTTTCTGTTTTTCCAAAACACTTCCCTCAAATTGTTCCTGCTGCCTTTCTATTGTCATTCCCATCAAATTCTTTGACAGGTCGTAGACTGCTTCAAGCGTTGGGTAATTTGGCTCTTTCCAAGTATCATTAAAATATTTCAATTCATCCATCTTCTTTTTTGTTGGATAAATTATTAACTCGTTCTCGTAACGGAATATTTTTTTCTTCTGACACTTGAATACGAGCTTAAGCAAGTCAGAAGAATTTGAAAGTTCTGTTGCTTTCAAAAGTTTATTAAGTTCAATTGAAATTGTCTCTGTCGTTTCATTTTTTTGATTCCATTCCTTTTCAACTTCTATAATAAGTTTTCGCTGTTCATCACTTTCAATCTTGTTGTCAGATGGTTTTATAAATTCACTAAACTCTAATTGCCCCGGTGCATAGAACCTAAGTTTAATTCTCTCCAACTTTTCAAGCCAATACAAACTCAACCGAAGAAGTTGGTCTCTGTCGTGAATGTTTTCAAAGGTTGATGTTTGGCTAAGTATATTGAAAGGCAAAACAATTGGTTTATCACTTTGAGTTTCAAAGTTTCTGAACTTGGAATAATAGTCAACGATTGCTGAATAAACCGCAACTAAGTTTGCCCAAGTAATTCTGCCATTCTGTAAAAGCGTTTTTATTTTTTTGAAATCATCTTTCTCATAGAAACATTTTGTTTCAATTTTTTTGTCGTTAATAAAACCTGCTGACTCTAACTGCTTTGCATTTCTTCCTGCTCTACCTACCTCCTGCAAATAATCTTCTAAAGTTCCCGAAGGACCATAATGATAAACATAATGAATGTTCGGAATGTCCATTCCCATTCCAAACGCTTTTGTTGCAAGTAGAATGTATGTTTCGCCTGACTTGTAAGACTTGTAAACTTCTTGTCGTTCTTCTCCGTTCATGCCTGCATGGAAGTATGCAACTCTGCCTGTGAATGTTTCTCCTCCAAAAATCTCATTCAACTTTCTTTCTAACTCCTGAACATTTTCTTCAGCATCTTTTCTTCGTCTTACGAAAATAAGGCAACAACTTTTCTCTGGATTGAAATTTGCTTTGTGAAGTGCTTCTGAAATCTTTGTTAGCTTATCATTTGAATCTTCACAGGATTCAAAGCCAATTGAAATATGTTCCCTAAGTGGATTGTATGCAGTGTTGTAATTTTCTAAACGGTTGATTGAATTATTAAACCTGCTTTGAAAGTCATTGTATATTTGTTCTGATACTGTTGCAGAAAAAAGCAATAGTGGAAATTTACTGTTTGATTTTTCTTTGAGTGCAATATTCACATTTGCACTATTCAAATAATCAGGTCTGAAATCCAATCCCCATTGAGAAACGCAATGCGCTTCATCGTAAACAGCATATTCAAGTCCTCCATCATTTTCTAAACGCATTTTCAAAGCATTGAAAAATGACTTTGACCTGAACCGTTCTGGTGTTATGTAAAGCAATAGAGTTTCTCCTCCAGCAATTCTTCTGTAAATATGTTGTATGTCTTTTCTGTCACTATTAATAAAATCAACACTGCCAAAAAATCCTAACTCCCAAAGATTATTTACATGATCTTCCATCAACGCTTTTAATGGAGTAACTACAATCGTTAATCTGCCTGAAATACTTCCACGATATAAAGCTGGTGCTTGAAACAAAATTGATTTTCCGCCTCCTGTTGGAAGTGTTACTAAAATATCTTTTTCGGCAGGTAGAATTTCATTTAGAAAGTCGTGTTGGTAGTCATACCAATTATGAGTGATAGAATCTTCCTTTAAAAAAATATCTCTTAATGCTTCCTTTGTTACTTCAATGTCTAACTTGATTTCTTCTTTGGGTTTTGGAGAAGGGAAATATACTTTTAACGTTTTGTAATATGCTGCATATACTTTATCATCATCCCAAACGGAAATAAATTTTTTCGTTGCTTTCCATTCTTCTTCAAGTCCTGCAAAATCTCCCAAGCGGCTATCAGTAAGCCAAACGGTTGAATTCTTATCAGCCGAATGAAAAAGCCAGCGATAATAATCAATAATTGGTTTTTGAATTTTCAGTAAAACGAAAACATCCTGACTTGATGAAATCGGATTAGAGTTTTCATTTTCACCATCATCTTCTTCCTCGTCTTCTTTTTTTGTAGCCTTTGGAGAATCGTCATTCTTAAATTTTAATCCACTTTCCGTTTTTTCTGCTTGTGCTAAGAAACCTGTTCCCTTTGAGATGAACCATTTTTCTTGCAACTCAAAGCTGTCAATAATGAAATTAAAGCCGTTCAAATCTTCTGATAGAATAATTTCAGGAATCTGTTCTTTAGTTATGATTAGAACTTTTCTACTTTTAGAATAACTTGCCAAAAGATTTACTTGCCTGATAAGAGTCGAATTGAAATCAGGAACAAAATATTTCAATGAAGTAAAATAATCGTAAAGCTTTTGTTTTTCTTTGTGTTGGTTAATTATCAAAACTGTTGGTTTGCTATTCTTAGCAATAATATCTTGAATCAGTATTGTTTGGAAAGTCCAATAGCGATCACGGTATCTTGTTTCAGGATTGTATCGTGTAATTGATAGCTTGCCTGAATTGCTTTTTGGAATTACATACTTGCAATTTTCTTTTTGCAATTCATCTCTTGTAAAAGAACATTCAAAAACTTTTGTTTTGCCTAATTTTTTTTTCAAAAGTTTTTTAAAATCATAATTTCCCCAAACCTGAAATGTATCAATCGTTGTTTTCTCAATCCAGAAAAAATCAAAGTAGTCGGCAACATTTTCTACTTTTAATTTAATCAAATCTTCACGATTTATTTCTACTCGGCTTTGTCCTCCCGTGAAGTAAATCCAAAACGAATCATTATTTAGTCGCTGTTGGAATATTGCATAGTCCAAAGTTTTCAGTAAAGTTTTTTGAGAAACCGAAATCAAATCGCTTTCAATAAGAATTACTGAGCGGCTTGATTCCTCAACTTTAGAAATAATATTAATCAAATTGTCAGGTAAAAAACAGAAATGATTTTCTGATTTTAGATTAAAAGTTGACTGCTCTGTTATGAAATCAAAAGTTGCATTCTCATTTAGTAGTATTTTTATTCTGCTTGGAATGTTTGCATAAATCGGCACTTTGTTTTCCGATTTGCATTTCTCAATGAATGATTCCAAAAGATATTTCTCAATAGTTCCATCAGGTAAACTTGCAACTTTGGTCTCTGAAATAATTCTTGAATAATCTTCTTTCTCTCCATCAAACTGAACATTTGGGAGTTCAGAAAGCAATGGATAAAATTCCCTTGGAGAAATAATGATTGCAGGTTCTTTCGTTTTTTCAGCAATGGAATTTTTCAATTCCTTTACTTTATCACTTCCCATTTCTTTGCTTATGAAAAATTTATTTCTCTCCGCCTCAAACTGTTCATAAAGTTCGGTTGTATTCTCCGTAATATTTTCTCGCAACCGATTAATGAGATTGATAAAATTTCTGTCAATAAACTTTTCAAATCTATTTAATTGTTTTTCAGGAATATGAATCAAGCGAATTACTTGATTAGTTAGCAAATTCAACGTGTGTTCAACATCAATTTTAGCAACATGTAGTTTTTTTTCTTTAGAACCGAGAGCAAAACTTTTGAGAGTAGGGGATAAAATTGTTTCAAGAAGGAGTGTGTCAACTATTCCAATGTTTTCAGGTAATTCAATCTTTTCTTTTAGAAGTGGAATGTCAAATTTATCTATGTTGTGTCCTGCCAAAAATGAATTTGAAATGCTAACTACTTCTTTGAATTGAGGCAATGCTTTTTTAATGTTTTTCTGACTTTTTGCACTTATAATTTCACCGTTATGAGTAAAAGCAAGTTCTTGAATGTTGTGTCCGTCATATTCAAGGTCAAAAACAAAAATGTTTGATTCATTGATAAAAGATTTAATGACCTTGAAAATATTTTCGTAATAGGCGGGATATTTTAGTCCACTTTTTAGGTTTGAGTTAATGAGAGTGACTTTGTCAATTTGAGAAACAGAATTAATGATTTTGGATTTTGTTTCGTCAGAAACATCATTGAAAACTTCTTTGAATTCCTGAATACTTGGCAAATCACAAAGAGAATCATTCCAGAGATTTACTTTAACAAAAGCATTGGTTGAATTTTTAGCCCATTGCCAAATCAATTCTAAAATACCTTTCTTTAATTCTTCTTTTTTTAATGATGCAAGAATGAAGTGGATGTCATGAAGAATTGCAATAACCGTTGTTTTTTCAGTTTCTTTCTGAATTCGCTTTAGTTCACTTTCTATAGTTTTAAAAACAGAATCTATTGGTAAAATTTCAAGGATGGAATATCTAAGTGAATTTATTTTATGTTCAAAGAAAGATTTCTCCAAAAACAAATAGTCAGAATTAAATAGTGAAAGTTTATACAGATTGACTGCATCATTTTGACCTTTCTTCCTTTGTGAAGGAATTGTTTTGAATACTACATAATCGTTGTCGGTAATTGTTGGTGTAATGATTTTAGAAACATGAATAAAACAATCCTCATTATCATCAAAACATTCAACAAACCCAAAACCTTTAGTAGAATCAAAAAACTTTACTTTCCCAATTTTCCAAGAGCCAGTAACAATGTTTCTCTGTCTTTTAGATTTAGTTTGCCTTTCCTTTAGTTTACCCAATTCACTCAAACTATTTAATATGACAGGTTGCGATTTCTCAATTGGCAATTGAATTTTCCCTAAAATACTTGGTCCCGAAAGTTTTTCAAATTTTGTTTTGATGAAATTTGATGAAAAATGACTTTTAAGTAACTCATATTGTTCTGCTGTAATTTTACTTGTTGGTTTAAGCTCAACTTTGATTCCTTTGGATTCAAGAAACTGAACTAATTCTATAATACCAGCATTCAGCTCCTTTGAAACTGTCATAAGTTGTATGATGGTATTGTTTTTTTTCATTCGGTTCAGTCAAATTATAAAATATCAAATTTATGAATAAAGCGTTGGAAGATTGCACTCTTTGACAAAGCAGTTGGTTTCAGCGTTGGCTTGTGGGGCTTTGGCAATGTGTGCAATGTGGGTCAGCAATTGTTTTAATAAATGTGCGGTGGGCAAAAAATAAAAAACATTGTGTCGGCTTGTGTGTCGGCTTTCTATTCTCGTCAATATTGCACTTTTCAGTCCTTTCACAATGGTTTACTTTTCAATTTATATCTGTCGTTTCTGTCTTTTACACTTGGCGGTAACGATTGTGTATACTCTATTGTGTTTATTCTGTCAAATTGGAGGGCTAAATACAATTGTTTATATTTTTCTTTTATTATTTTCCAATTCCCTATACTCAAAAAAATCATCAATTGGATTTTTATTTTTATCAATTGCCCTCTTGGACACATGTGTATAACACATCATTTAGCTGCGAATATACAAATAATAAATGTAGTATGTATGAAAAAAAGCTTCTGTATAATAAGTTTATTTGAGACGTAAAACGAAAAATCCCTATTTTATACAACAAAATTAAGCCTAAAATTTTCAGTTTAACTTCAAAGTTACTAAAAAATTAGCGGGTGTAATTAGTGTCTGTCCATAAAGTCGGGAAAAAACAAATTTTTTCCAACTTTTTATAAAATCAATTTTTTGAATTTACAAAAAGTGTTTATTATTTAGTTTGAAACTAAATAATTTTTCTTTTTTATG
>JAIOSH010000460.1 GCA_021107685.1 Bacteroidales bacterium
AACATTTGAGCTTGCAGAAGGAAAAAAAGGTTTAAACGCAGTTGACGTTAAATTGGCTTAATAGAGTTATTTAATTCTATTCAAGATTTTTTTCAAAAGCCTGGTTTTTACCGGGCTTTTTTGTTTCTCCGAGCCACTTCTAAGCAGTTTTAACCGCTAAGAAGCTTTTATATCTCAATCGCTAAATTCACAATAAACTCTTTTTCGTCATTTTCCCACAAAAGCAGACATTGATCGATACTTGGTATTAATCGATCGCTAAATGGATGATAATATTTGTGAAGTAAAAGAAGCGGATGATTCGCTGGTTTAATTGTTATTGAAACTGCCTGTTAAATCAGTATTGCAGCACAGTATCACTAATTGACATTCAGACAGGATATCCGTGATGAATTTGTTGGGTAAGGGATAGCGATATCTTTCGGGCGAGTGTGAGCGGGTTGAAAAAAATTTATTCTCTCTTCCAAAAATGTCAATAAACGGAACATGAATTTTGCGAAGGTGGGCAGTGCAAAATGGGTGTGGAGATTTTATTGGTAGATTGTTGATAAATGCCCAATAAATTTATTCAATAATATCTCAAATTTCGAGATACAACCACTATCTTTGGCATCTAATTTTTTAAAAATTATGAACCGTATTAAAGAAGTTCTTGATGAAAAGGGAATAAAGCAAACATGGTTAGCTGAAAAGTTAGGCAAAAGTTATAATATGGTTAATTCATATATCCAGAATAGAAGTCAACCAAGGTTAGAAGTATTAAATCAAATTGCAAATGTATTAGATGTTGATGTGAAAGATTTATTAGTTTCAAGTAAGAGGTAATCACATAACTCTTTCATAATTTAGTTAATAAATATGGCACTTATTCCGTTTAAAGTATCCGCACGAACAGCTAGGTTAATTGGCAGGGAAAATGTTGCTAATGCAGAAGGAGCTGTCATTGAATTGGTAAAAAACGGTTATGATGCTGATGCAAGTGTATCAATTGTTCTTTTTGACAATAAATACTTTAAACCTCCAGAAGAACTTTCAATAAGCGAATTTAAGGAATTACGATCAAGAGCAAACCCAGAAATGTTTGTTGTACTTACAAGTTGTTATTTAAATCAAGGGGAAGGGAAATATCTTTTACAAGAAAGAATTGAGAACAAATTATGGAATGACTTATCAAACTTCTTTCATAATCAATGTTCAATCTATATTATTGATAGTGGACATGGAATGACAAATGAAATAATCCAAGATCATTGGATGATAATCGGCACTGACATTAAAGAAACAAATTGCAAAAGTGATTTTGGAAGAATTAGAACAGGAGCCAAAGGAATTGGAAGATTTGCATTAGATAGATTAGGTGAAAAATGTGAAATGTTAACGAAGACGGTTTATGGAGAATACTGCAATATTGACACTAAGGAGACACATCAAGTTAGTGCAAACATATGGAAGGTAAATTGGAAAGACTTTGAAGGAAAGCAAAAATCAATTAATCAGGTTAAAGCAGAGTTAGTTGAACGATCAAATATTAGTATCAAACAAGCAGTAGAGAAATTAATAAAAAAGTTTCCAGGCCATCAAGAAATATTACAAAAATTTCCATGTAATTCTGGTACAATAATAAAAATATCTGGTTTAAGTGACACTTGGAGCGATAACGTTATTGAAAAAATTTATTCCAGCCTTGAGTATTTAATACCACCGAAAGAAGACGAGTCTTATTATATCTACCTATTAAGTACACTTTTTATAAATAAATATGGAAAAATTGAATCGCCATCTTTAGATAATTTTGATTACCGATTATGTGCAAAATATACCAATAATGGTATAATAAATATTACAATATACAGAAATGAGCTTATATTTAAAAAGATAGATCCTGATATTTTTTTGATAACTAGGATGGAGTCCGCTCAATTCGAACCACAAACATTCAGAGAAGGGAAATATTCATATGATAAAAAAATTGAAGAGGTCTTACCTGGATTAACTGAATCTTTTAAAAAATACAATTTGCCGAAAATTGGGGAGTTTGATTTTGAATTTTATTTTGGAAAATTGGGACTTGGTCCTGCTGAAAGAGGAACTAGTAAATTCCCTTATAAAGGATTTGATTTAAGTTTTAGGAAACGATGGTTTAAACAGTTTGGTGGAATTAAAATTTATAGAGATAACTTTCGTGTTAGACCATATGGTGAATCTGGAGGGAATTCATTTGACTGGTTAGGATTAGGACAAAGAAGTGCAAAAAGTCCAACCGTAACAAAATCAGGTTATCGAGTTCGACCGAACCAAGTGTATGGTATCATTAATATTTCTCGATTGGAGAATGTTAATTTTAAAGATCGCTCCAGCAGAGAGGGAATTCAAGAAAATCCTGTTTTTAATCTTTTTAAGGAATTGATTATTAACTTAATTAAGGAATTTGAAAAAGATCGAAACCACATAATGATGTCCATAAAAGAGGTCTTTGACAGGAAGGATGAAGAAGAAATTCTCAAGAATAAATCTGATGAAATTGTAAAGAAGGTAATACTGTCCACTCCGCAAAACGAATGCGAGAAAGATAAACAAATATTATCACAAGCTATTGAATATTACAAAGATCGAATTTCATCTTTTGAGGACGAACAAATGCTACTCAGAGTACTGGCAAGTACTGGTTTGATCATAACATCATTTGCACATGAACTAAAAAACCTTACTGATAGAATTGTTCCAAGAACTGATAAATTAAGAGATATTCTTAAACACGTAGTCGATAAAAATAAATTAGGTGCTTTGAAGGATTATGAGAACCCATATATCATGCTAGATGATTTTAGAAATCAGGATACTAGATTAAGTGATTGGTTAGGATTCTCTCTATCCACTGTAAGGAGGGATAAACGGAATCTTAAAAGGATTGAAATTATAAGCTATTTAGCTGAATTAGAAAGATTATGGCATACAATATTAGAAAGTAGAGGAATAGAGGTTATTATTAAACATAATATCTATACAGAATTATATATTGATGGTAATCCAATAGATTTTGACGCAATTTTTAATAATTTAATAACAAATTCTATTGATGCATTTAAGCGTAAAAAAAAATATGGACCAACTGAAAGAAAAATTTATATCAAATTTTGGTTAGAAGAAAATGTTATCATTACATATGAAGATACAGGTCCTGGCCTAGCCGAAGAAATTACTGATCCTTATTGGATAATTGAACCGTTTAATACGACTAAAAGAAATGATGAAGGAGAGATAACTGGTACTGGATTAGGTATGTATATCGTAAAACATGTTTTGGATCAATATGATGCTGAATTAGAAATATCTAATCAACGACCTGGATTTAAAACTAATATAAAAATTCCATCATTTAGAAAATATGAGTAAATATAAAGTAGCATTTATTGACGAATTTTCAGAAGATGTTCGGGAGTTTCAGCGATTTGCTGGTGACACCTTTGATGTAGTACCCATAACTCCATTATCTGATTTAGATGAGTTGGTGGCAGTAATCCTTGAAAGTCATGTTCAGGCTGTTGTGATCGATCATAATTTGATAGAATATGATAAAACGGAATCGATCAATTATTTAGGAAATGATGTGGTTGACAAGATCAATGAAGTATTGCTGGATTTCCCTGTATTCGTGTTGACCTCTTATGATGAAGATGCGATTGATAGGAATGATGATGCGAGAATAGTTTATGAGAAAAAGCTAATGTATGCAAGTAAAGAGCAGACAGAGTTATTTGAGATGGGATTAAAATTTAAACGTCTAATTAGTAAACAAGTCGAAAAATATCAAAGGAAAATAGAGGATAACGAGAAAGAACTGCTTAAATTAATAAATATCAGTAAAGAAAGGGCTTTGACTGAGCCTGAAGAAAAGGAATTAATGAGATTGGATAATTTTATTGAAATGAGTTTAAATAAGAAAGGGATAGTGCCAGAATATTTGAAGCAATCAACCCATAGTGAGCGATTGGAAAGGCTACTGGAGAAAGTAGATAATTTGCTAAAAAAATTTGATGATGAGTAAGCCATTCCAAATACAAGGTCAACCAAATAGGACGTATAACGGTAAGCCACTTTCTCCATATAGGAAATACAAAGAACATTTGAGAAAGGACTTTAATAATCGATGTGGCTACACAGATTGTCCAGATTTTTGGTTTGGGGGTCCATCTACGTTCCATATTGATCATTTCGCCCCCAAATCTAAATTTCCTGAATGGGAAGAAGAATACTCAAACATGGTTTATTCATGCTCCTACGTGAATCGAGCGAAAAGTAACGATTGGGTTTCATCCGACAAGAATATACCTGTTGTTGACGGAGAAGGATATATCGATCCGTGTAAATCGGATTTTAATGATCATTTTGAAAGAGACTCACAAGGGAATATTCTTGCACGAAATAGTTCTCCTGTAGCGAAATACATGTGCACAAAGCTGAAACTTTATTTAAAGAGGTATGCAATAATCTGGACTTTAGATCAGATTTATACAGTAATGAAATTGTTAAAAGATAAGATTGAAATGACAGTAGATGGTGATGGGAAGAAAGAACTTATAAGTGCATTGGGTGAATTATCCATGGAATTTCTTGATTACTTAAAATATTTGGAGGCTGAAAGAAGATGATCGAAAACAAATCCACCGGATCTTATTATACGCCATCTATATTATCTGACTTTTTGGTCAAGCATATATTCGATAATTATATCCAAGGAAATCATCTTAAAATACTTGAACCGAGTTGTGGTGATGGTCAATTCGTTTCTTCATTATTTAATTGTTATGAATTGAAAGATAACACTGAGTTAAGCATTGACTTGATAGAAATAAGCATATCGGAATTAGAAAAAGCGAAAAAATTAATTCCATCTAAAAAGTCTATTAGCTCAAAAATTTACCATCAAGACTATTTGAAATTTTTTTTAGAAACTGAAAATAAATACTCCCTGATTATAGGAAATCCTCCCTATATCAAGAAAGAGAATTTGCAGGAAGAACAAATACAAAGGAGTGAAGCGATTCACAAAAAAATTAGAGATTATAATAGTGAAGTGATTTCTAATGGTAGAATAAAAAATATTTGGCCAGCTTTTGTTGAAGCAGCTATTATGAGTTTATGTGAAAGTGGGATTTTATGTTTTGTTATTCCCGCAGAAATTTTACAAGTGAAATATGCCAAAGAATTAAGAGCAATGATAAGCAATGAGTTTGATAGAGTGGAGATTTTTGCTTTTAATGAACTTATTTTTGAAGGGATACAACAAGATGTTATTGCGTTTATTGGGGTAAAAGGTATTGAGAATGTAAAAGAACATGGTTTCTCGTTTTATCAAGTAGATGTTCTTGAAGATTTAAAAGAACCAAGATTTACAGAAAAGCACAGCAACATCCATAGAACAACCTTGGATAAATGGACTAATTTCATCCTTTCTGATGAGCAATTAAACTTTATTGATGAGCTAAAAAGTAAATATCAGCCAATTAAAAAATATTGTAAAAAAGCAGAAGTTGGCATTGTTTCAGCTGCAAATGATTACTTTATTCTTAATGATGAAGATTTAGTAAAAAATAAGTTAAAGAGCCTTAAAAATATTGTGCTTCCAATACTTCCTAAAGGATATGTGGTGCCTAATACCGCTAATTTTTCTGATAATGATTTTCATCTTTTAAAAGAAGATAATAAGAGGGTTAATTTCTTGCATTTTCCAGATAACCCAAAAAATAAACTTGGAAAAAAAGTAAATACCTATTTGGATAAAGGTGAAGACAAAAAATTACATGAGAGATATAAAATGACTAGGCGGACACATTGGTATCATGTACCAAGTGTTTGGGAGGCTGAAGGTTTATTTGTTAAAAGAAGTCATTTATATCCTAAGTTTTTCGTGAACGAAGCAAACGTTCTTGCTACAGATTCATTTTATAGAGTAATGATGAAGGATGGATATAATATCAAAAATCTTGTTTTCTCTTTTTATAACTCATTAACCTTTGTATTGTCTGAATTGGAAGGTAGATATTATGGAGGCGGGGTGTTGGAATTAACACCGAATGAGTTTAAAAACTTATCAATTCCATTAGCTAATAACATTACTGAAGAGCAGTTTAATATTTTAGATCAAATGCTTCGAGATGAAGAAAAAATTGAAACAATTCTTGCTTATACAAATTCTATATTGCTTGATAGAATAGATGTCGAAAGACTTGAAGAAATAAGAAAAAAGCTGGTTAATAGAAGACTGAAAAAGGATGAGCTAGACAAATCAATAGCAGAAATGATTCAGATTAAGGAAAAAAAAGTATCTAAAGAAGAAAATTTTCAAGTTGCTGTAGGATAAATTCACATAAATAAGCCCAGTACTTTACCAAATTAGAGCTAATGAGCAATACTCGGTAAGTTTGTATAAAGATAATAAAGAAACTTTAGTTTCTATATGTTTAAAGTACGTTGGCCAGAATAAAATGCAAAACCCTCATTTCATCCCAACAGATAAAACGAACCTGGGTTTCACCAATAAACAAATTTCAATTCTTATCTTTGAGGATTATTAATATCTTTATTGGAAATTCATTGAGAGTTTATAGTAAAGGTGAACCGGGTAAGGGAGTTACTGTCGTAAAATAGGAGATTGTTCAACTGTAAAAAATAACTTGACAGTTCAAAAAGAAGGTAACCGAAATGTAAACAGAAAAATTTGATATACCAAACATTAAAGACAGTATATTTTAATGTTTTCTCGTTTTTTGGCATTAAATCATTTGAGGAATTATTAGCGATTGCCTTGTGGGTAAATAATCAGGGCGCTAATAATTATAGGATTCCAGCCTGCCACTGAATGTCATAAGTGAGGCTGGCAGGTGTAATCCGTTTTAAAATGAAGACATTACCGAATTGCAAATCCTATGCTATTTCTTTTCGGATTATCTATCGCTTTCTCCATCGCCCAAATCCGAAAAAGCTCTGGATTTTAGCTCTTGATTCTTATGTCTTGGTTCTTGGTTCTTACTACCTAAGCATCAATATTTGCATACTTAGCATTTCGCTCGATAAATTCCCTTCGCGGAGGAACT
Source organism: Bacteroidales bacterium (assembly GCA_021107685.1). Classification (GTDB taxonomy): domain Bacteria; phylum Bacteroidota; class Bacteroidia; order Bacteroidales; family SMBSF39; genus SMBSF39. Next base: position 7,095 of record JAIOSH010000460.1, read on the forward strand.
TCGTCACCCATAAGCATAGAGAAAACACGGTCGGCTTCAGCACCGTTTTCAATGGTTGCCTGGCGTAAAATTCGGAATTCGGGATTCATGGT
>JAIOSH010000072.1 GCA_021107685.1 Bacteroidales bacterium
AGCAAGTTAATATGTTAATATTACATTTTGAGCAGCTCGTTCCGTATAGATTTTTGTCTCCATGGATTAAGGGTACAAAAAATGAGATTATTAAACGTTCTCAATACTTTGAAAATAATTGCTTGTACAGATTTAATAACGATGGTGTAAATAGTATTGAAATCAATCCAGATTGGGTCACTTATTTAAATAAAAATAACAAAATATTGTTAGATTATACATATTGGAATTTGAATTTATTCCTCCAAGTTAGGAATCCAAATATTCCAGATGTTGCAGGCAAACTAATAAAACCAATATCAAGGAGCAGTTTAATAAAACAACGAAATTTTTGGAATATTGTACTTAATGAAATAGAAGCTTTTAATTGTATTTATACAGGTAAGACTTTAACTGTGGATAATTTTGATATGGAGCATTTTATACCTTGGAGTTTTGTCGCGCATGACCAATTATGGAATTTACTTCCATCAGATAGTTCAATCAATTCATCAAAAAGCAATAAATTGCCATTGTTAGACAAGTACCTTGAATCATTTGTTGAAGCTCAATATCAGGCAATTAATACTGTTTACAGAAAACAGCCCCATAACAAATTATTGGAAGACTATTTAATACTTGGGACAAATATCTCAGATATTGCAAAAACTCCATTATTAGATTTTAAAAATAAATATTACAACACACTTTCTCCATTAGTTCAGATTGCAAATAATTCAGGCTTTGAATTCTGGGAAAGATAAAGAATATGAAACAGAAAAATATTTATTCATATTTAACTGCTATTGAAAGAGATAAATTATCCTTTCCAATGAACTGGCTAAAAAGGGGAAATTTCCTAACTGGTGAAATCCTTGATTTTGGTTGTGGTTTTGGAACAGACGTTGAGTTTTTACAAAATAAAGGATTTAACATTATTGGATATGATAATTACTATTATAAAAAATATCCCAAAAATAAGTTTGACACAATTACCTGTATATATGTATTAAATGTTATTGATAGTATTGAGCAAAGTAAAATACTTATGTCGATAAGTGAGTTGTTAAAATCAGGAGGTAAGGCATTTTTTGTAGTCAGAAGAGACATTAAGAGAGAAGGGTTTAGAATGCATTATAAACATAAGAAACCTACATTTCAAACAAATGTTAAACTTCCTTTCAAAACTATCTTCGAGAATACATTTTGTGAAATTTATGAGTATCAGCATTTTAATCTCACAAATAACAAAACAGAAGATTGCATTTTCTGTTCTCCTGCAAATGAGATTGTCTTTGAAACCGCTTTTGCCTATTCAATGTTTGACAAGTATCCTGTATCAGAAGGACATTCTTTGATTATACCTAAAAGACATGTCTCAAACTATTTCGATTTAACCCTCAATGAACAAATTGCATCACAGTTAATAATAGACAGATTAAAAATATTTCTTGACAAAAAATATAATCCTGACGGATACAATGTAGGAGTCAATATCGGGGAAACTGGTGGACAAACTATTAAGCATGTTCATATTCATTTAATCCCAAGATATGAAGGCGATGTGGAAAATCCCATTGGTGGTGTTAGAAATGTGATTCCAAAAAAAGGTGATTATACTACAAATAGTAAAAACTGGAAAAATCAATAATGCAATTACGTTTTATTATATATGGCTGTTTTATTCTTAATGCTAAAGCAATAAATATTGTTGTGGCGGATAATGGAGCAGGAAAATCTAAATTTTTCAATGGAGTCCTTTGGATACTAAAAGACATTGTATATGATTCTGAATTAAAGAAAAATGATAAGGTTAAGGATGTTACATTTAAAATCGTTTCGGATAAAGCAAAAGATGAAACTTCTTTGAATGATAGTGTTAGGGTTGGCGTGAAGCTTTCATATCAAGACTCAAAATTTGAATATATTGTTGAGAAATATTTCTATTCAAAACGAACAAAAGAAGGAAATCCACTTAATAAAAAATGTTGGAAACCAGATTCAATAGAACAGGAAGTATCAAAAAGAGATTTATATTTTAAAACATTTCAAATAGTCTATAATCAGGAAGAGCAAAAAAGAATAATTAACAATATAATCCTTTCGGGTTTACAACCATACGCATTGTTACAAGGCGAAGAAATAGACAATATCATTAACTTTTCAACAAAAGACAGTTTAAATGAGGCAATCAACAAATTAACAAACATTAATCAAGTTAAGGATTTAGTTAGCTTATCTGATTATTTATTGGGTCGTTCAGTAAAAGACCTTGATTCACAAAGAAAACGTTATACTAAGGACGCAATACAATTTGATAAGGAGATAGAAAAGAAAGAAAGTTTACAAAGTGAATTAGTGAAAAAGGAGAAACTTCTTCAAACTACAATTGAAACATTAAATAACTCAAGGGAAGAAAAAGCAGGTTTATTAAATAGCATAACTAATACTGAAAAGAGAAGTGAATTTAGAAAAAACATTACTGAACTTAATAGGAAAAAAGACCTGCTATCTGAAAAATATGAAATCCTTCTAAACAATATTAATTCTTTTTTCTTTGACTCTGAGTATTCATGGATTCTGATAAATTTGGATGGAGAGATGAAAACATTCTCAAATATCCGAGATGAATTTCTTGAAAAAAGAATAAAAAGAAAATTAATAAAAGAGCAGCCTACCAATACTTTCACTACGGTACTGCCTGATGGCTCTCCTGATTTTGTCTCATTAGAAAAGATGCTTGAGCAAGAAATATGTTTTGTATGTGGAAGAGAAGCAAAAACTGGCTCTAGCGAATGGCAGTTCATGAAAAAGGTTAAAGAAAGACCAAAATCAGAATTACCCAAAGAAAATCGTTCAAGGAATGATCTTAAAGATTTTTTTGGCGACATACAAATGAATGCGCAAGAATACTACAAAAGAATTATTGGAATTAATGAAAGTGTAAAAAAACTAAGGTCAAAAGCAACTAATTACGAAAATGAAATACGTGATACTCTAAAACAGAAAGAACTTACAGAACAAGAACTTTTTCAATTCGGGGGTAGTGCAAAAAGCAGCAAGGAACGTGATACTGATAAGAATGTATTAGAAAGCTATGCAAATGCGAATCAAAGAATTGGTCAATGTACTATTGAAATCAGAAGATACAAAACAGAAATTGAAAAATTAAAAAGTGATATTGTCAATATAGATACTAAAATCTCCGAACTAAGTGGTTCAGACTTACCAAAAGTATTTGAAGAAACTGCTGTTTTGCTAACAGATATTAATAACATAATAAACAATACAAAGGACAGGATTTTTTCTGATATACTTTCCCGGCTAGAAATAAATTCAAATAAACATTTTCAAAGTTTAACGTCAGGAAACAATATTGATGGAGGAATTCTCAAGCTTTTTAAAACATCAGGTGAAACGGCAATAATAGAAGTTATTGACAAGAGTGAGAATCCTATTACTGGTTTGTCAGAAGGATTCCAACGGATGAAAAAATTAGCGGTCGTAATGGCTATTATTTCTTCACGTTATAATCAACGGACTTTTGATTATCCATTAATTGCTGATGCACCACTTTCAGCTTTTGGCAAAGGCTTTATTGAAGGTTTTTTTAATGAAGTGCCTAATGTTTTTAATCAAAGTATCATTTTAGTGAAAGAACTTTACGATAAAGACCGTGAGAGCCATCTCACAGAATCTGGTGAACGGATATTAAAAAAATCAGATTTGGGGCATTTTTATTTAAATGAGATTGAGGAGAATAAATCTCAAGCTGAACGTGTTACAAAAATAATTTGTTATAAATGATATAACTAACGAAATATGAATAGTAGAGAATTTCGAGATAAAATTTACATTAAACGACCTAGATATCAAGGAGCAAAACGCGAGGTGCTAAATTTATTAGCCAAAAAGGGTGGAAAAAAGGGTGAATTCTTATTATTTGGTCCTTTTTATGAAATATATATGTATGCTTTTTTCATTGGCTATAATAGAAAAGAAAGGCTTCCATTATTAGATACAACGAAAAAGGAATCTTTTAGGGATTTTGGTCTTTGGAAACCACAAGGAATTATTGATTATATTTTATTACTCCTATTTTCAGACAAGGAAATAATCAAATATGATTGGGATGAATTAGAAGAACTTAAAGAAGAAAAGATTGATGAAGTTATTTCAAATATTGTCAGAGCAATTGAGGAATATGCAAATGCCGGTTTATCCTATTTGAATAATAAAATTAAAACTGACAAAAATGAGTTTACTGACCCTTTTGTCTTTATAAATATTCTAAATGAAGTCATAGACAAGAATAAAGAAAAAGATAAGTTTTCGAAGGCAAATAGCGTAAGTAAAAAATTGATTTCTGAAACAAAAGAACAATTACGCATTAAATCACTTATCGAAAATGGTGAATCATCCTCAGTAGAGTTTAAATCATCTTTACGCTATTGCTTGCATCAACAAAAGCCTGACAAAAAAGTTGAGCATTCCTCTATGAAAACCATTGCTGCATTTATTAATTCAGATGGCGGCACATTATTAATTGGCATTGAGGATAATAAAAATGTAATAGGTTTAGAAAATGATTTTAATACCTTTAAAAAATCAAGTGATAAAATTGATGAATTTCAAAAGCATCTAGATAACCTTATTGAAAACTACATGAGTAATTCAGCATTCCCTTTTCTGAAGTTTAAATTTCATGAAATGAGTGAGGGAACTGTGTGTGAAATAAGGGTAAAACCAAATACTAAAAAACATATAATATTAAAAAATATGTCTGATGGTAAGAAAGAAGAATTTTTTATTAGACGTTCTGCATCTTCAATAGTTCTTACACCTACTGAAATGCT
>JAIOSH010000325.1 GCA_021107685.1 Bacteroidales bacterium
CCTGCCATTTGGTCTAATTCAACACCCTGCTCCAAAGCAGCAACAATATAAAATGCCAATACAGGAAGAACCGCACCATTCATTGTCATTGAAACAGTCATTTTATCTAAAGGTATCTGGTCAAAAAGAATTTCCATATCAAGTATTGAATCAACTGCAACACCGGCTTTTCCAACATCACCGATAACCCTTGGATGGTCAGAATCATATCCGCGATGAGTTGCCAGGTCAAATGCAATAGAAAGCCCTTTTTGACCTGCAGCAAGATTTCTTCTGTAAAAAGCATTTGATTCTTCGGCAGTGGAAAACCCTGCATATTGACGAATAGTCCATGGTCGCATTACATACATCGTTGAATACGGACCCCTTAAATATGGAGGAATGCCTGCTGCATAATTTAAGTGTTCCATTTTCAAAAGATCATCCTTTGTATAAACGCTTTTTATAGGAATTCTTTCAGAAGTCATCCAATCCTTATTAATGTGATTTTCTTTTTCCCAATCTTTTACTGATAATGCCGGTTTTTTAGATGATTTAAAATTTATTCTATTAAAATTTGGTTTCATATATTTATTGTTTGACATTTTTTTTGGGTAACCGTTTACGGGTTTAAATTGTTAAATTGTTATATTGTTGAATTGTTAATTTGTTAATTTGTTAATTTGTTATAACTTGTCCCGATTACTCAGCGATTTTCTATGTGGAATTAAATTTAGTAAAAATATTGTAATAAATTAATAATCATTCTATTAAAAATGCAAATACTATTAAAAATATGGCGGTCTGTTTTTAATATGTTTTCTTTGTGAAACTTTGAGACTTGGTGTCTTTGTGGCAATTAAAAAAAGATAGCCACTAAGGCTCAAAGACTCAAAGATGCACAAAAAATGAAATCTCCGCCATAATTAATTTTTTTATATTCCAAGCTCTTTCTGAAATCCCCTTAAACTCTCCAATACATTTGATTTTACATGAATAAAATGTTTTATTCCAATTGCTTTTAATTCATTAATAATATCTTTCGGATATCCTGCAATAACAACAATTGATTTCCCTTTAAGTTTATCAAATATTTCAGGGGCAATTTTTGCATATTCATCATCAAAACTACAAATAACTACTATGTCAGAATTGTTGTTAATACATGCTTTAACACCTTGATCAATAGTTTTAAATCCAGGATTGTCAACAAGTTCAAAGCCTGCACAGGCAAAGAAATTACAGGCAAACTGTGCACGAGCCTTTCGCATAGATAGATTCCCATAAGTAAACATAAATACTTTAGGACGTTTTTTGTTTCTATCAAATTTCTCAGTTTTACGTCTTAATTCTTCAAAAGCCTGTGCTCCCCTATAGGGTTTAATAGGTTCAGCTATTGCATTCTCATCTTTTCTGACATCCTGTTCAAATATTGAGGATAGAACTTCTTTATCAAAATTCTCATTAAAATTAGGATATTGGTTAGTGCCAAGAAAAATTTCCTTTCTGTTTGCAATAGCCATATCTCTTTTTTGTGCGGTATTTTTTATTGTTTCCTGTATGAAGCCGGATTTAAAGGCTTCAAGATAACCACCTTTTTCCTGCACATGTAAGAATAGTTTCCATGCTTGTTCTGCAATAGAATCAGTTAAATTTTCAATATAATATGAACCTGCCGATGGGTCAGCGACTTTATCCAAATGAGATTCTTCCTTTAAAAGAAGTTGTTGATTTCTTGCAATCCGTTCGGAAAAATCTGTTGGTTCTTCATAGGAAGCATTAAAAGGGATTACAGTCATAGAATCTGTTCCACCAATAATTGATGACATAGATTCGGTTGTTGTACGTAACATGTTTACATAAGGGTCATAAATTGTTTTATTCCAGCTCGAAGTTGTGGAATGGATGTTCATCAGGGCAATTTCATTTTTGCTCGGACCATAAGCCTTAACAATATTTGCCCATAATAATCGTGCAGCCCTGGTTTTTGCAATTTCCATAAAAAAATTTGATCCAGTTGAAAAATTAAATTTAATACGAGGTGCTACTTTATCAATCGAAAGATTACGTTCTGTTAATTGTGTCAAATAATTAACAGCCATTGACAGGCTAAAAGCTAATTCTTCAATAACAGAGGAGCCTGAATTGTGAAAATAATTTCCATGTATGCTTATTAATTTAAAATTTGGCAAATGGACGACTAAATCAATTAATTCTTTACACCTGTCAAATGAAGATTCGGCAGATTTACAAAAATTACCTTTTAATGAAAATCGACCTAAGGGGTCAAAATCAACTGAACCTGTAATTTTTTCAAGGTTACGGTTGTATTTTTTAACGAGATATAGTATTATTTCAATGATTTTATGCGATAAATGTCCACAAATAAAATTCAATTCAATGCTATGGGCATATATATTTTCAAGTAAGTTATCAATATCTTCTTTAGAATAATCTATTTTCTCATCAAGAATAAAACCAAGAGAATTTATTCCTTTCATTAAAATATCCAAAGCTTTTTTATTTGCTTTACTAATATCTTTTACAAGTATATCCTGTCGAATAAGCCAGTCATTATTTTTTTTTCTGTTTCCTCTTATAAATGGAAAATCTCCCGGAAAAACATTTAAATAATCAAGGTCTTTTAAATCCTCATTTCTATAATAAGGCTTTACATTAAAATTTTCTTTTGTTTTCCAGACAAGTTTTTTTTCATAATCCGCTCCTTTAAGGTCCTTTTGAACTTTTTCTTCCCATTGTTCAGTTAATACAGGAGGAAAATCAGAAAACAACAGGGTTTTATCTTTATTATATTCCATAATTATATTAATAAAAAATAAATTTCAAAAGTAGAATATTTCCTACAAAAATTGCTATCACAATTAAAATATTTTATGAAATTCAGAGAGATTAATAACAGGAAATGGCTTTAATAAGTTATGATAAGTGGGCAGTAGGCAGTAAGCGGTGATCAGTTATCAGTAATAAAAAAAAGTGATAAGAAACAAATCCCGTTAGGGTTAAAAATTCGTTTCCCGTCAGACCGATTGGAACGGTATGACTGCTACTGTCGACTGTTTATCTCGGCACCATACACTTAAACCCACCCTGCGGAATATTATCCGGCACCTGCCCGCCTTTTCCACTGTTTGGCACCCAAACATCATTTTTATCAGTATTATTGACTTGTGTATCCATTGTAAAATCTCCCGAAAGATAACCTGAAGTACCGGCTTGTACTGCCCAAACATCGTTTTTATCGGAATTAGCTATCTGGTTGTCAGCATTTCCATCTCCTCCTATCATTCCCCATACGTCTTTTACTATTTCTTTATGACCAAGTGAGCTACCATAAGCTTGGTTAGCTCCGGTTGAAAAATTGTAAGTGTAAACATCACCTGTTTTGGTTACCGGATTGGCAGACATGATACCGAGGTGGTTTCTTTGCCATATTACCACAAATAATGAATGAGTGATAGAATGATTGAATGATAGAATTGAAAAACCATCCAAACCAACAACAGAACCATCATTTAACAGAAATGCTGCTTGTTGTGCTATCATGGTTTCGCCGGTGGCATATTCTGCCTGTGTTGTGTCGCGTAATTCTACCAAAACCCAATCGACAATATCGGAATTTGGTATATCGGTTACACCTTCATATCCATTATAGTACCAGGGATTGCTGCTATATGGATGAGATAATGGTATAAGTCCTATGCTGTTAAGAATAGGAATTACTTCATCAGGATTATATGCACCCTCTAAAAATACTTTTAGACTAACTGAAATGTTCCATCCATTCGGCTCTATAAAAGGGTATTGGTCAACATTGCTTCCTCCGGGAATATTATATAGTATATCTCCAATACCATCGCTACCTACAATATCCTGATTCGGGCCATGGAATATGTCTGGTCCTGTATAATCACTCCAGTAGTTGCCACCATCGGTTGACGGATTGAAGGGGGTGGAGTAGCCGTTGTGCCAGGTGTTGGAATTTTCATCATAGGCATTTCCTGATACATTACTAACAAAAGTATTATGATAGATTTGAGTACCCGTAGATGAACCAACTAATTTAATTCCATATTCTGAATTTTCACAAATTCTATTACCAATAATATCAGTACTATTAGTTTTGTCACAGCAAATACCGCTTCCAATATTATTAGTGATTATATTATGTTTAAGCATAGTATTACTGCTATATAAATATGGGTTATAAAGTCCAATTGAAATCCCATGCCCATTATTTCCTGAAATAAGATTATTAGTAAAATTATTATTATCACAATCCTCCGTTATGAGGATGCCATCATCATTATTTGAAATAAATTCATTAAAGGAGATAAGATTGTTATCCGATTTATCATATATACTAATTCCGCCATTATTATTGTTTTGAATATTGTTGTTTAGAATTCTATTGTTATCACAATTATCATACATCAGAATTCCTGATGAATTGCTATTTGAAATATGATTATTTATTATATGATTATTGCTTGAAGTATTAATACGCATTCCAATATAGTTATCAGTAATAATATTATTGTAAAATCTATTGCTGTCTGAATATGTTAAAATTCCAGCACCACTCCATGAACCAGAATATCCATTTCTAATTGTAAAGTCGTAAATACTTATTGAGTCGGAAGAAATAGAAATTACGTTTCCTGATGACCCTCCATCAATAATTGTTGAATCTTTTGTTTCTCCAAAAAGACTAATTTGTTTTCCAATGTTTATATTTTCAAAATAAACACCATTTGCAACATTAACAGTACCACCGAAAGACACGAAACTAATACCATTCTGAATAATGGCAAAATGATCATATCCCCAGCCAGGAGTATTTTCATCATAGTCATCATCAACAAATACCACATTAGCAAGTGGTGGCATACCATAAGGCTCCATTAGAGGATAAAAATCTTTTTCATTTCCTCCTGGAATCAAATAGGGTGTGTCCCCTATAGAATCACTTCCTGGAATATTTTGGCCTGGGCCGGAAAAATTATCAACTCCGGTATAGTCGTCCCAGAAATTACCCCCTGATGGGTATCCGTTGTCCCAATTATTGGTACATTCATCATGAACATGTTGCCCGTTATTGATCCAATTGTTATGGTAAATATTATTGAACTTACAACCACCACACATACAATTCGGCATATATATTCCTTTACTGCTGTTCCCTGATATTGTATTCTCTGTAATCGTATTATAATTACAAGCATGAAAGTTAATAGCGGTTCCATTGTTGGAAATTGTATTCCTTGTAATAATATTGTATTCAGCATGGTCAAACATCAAACCATCGGACCAAGCATTTGTTATAACATTATTGATAAAACTATTATAATTTGAAGAAGCGATATAAACAGCACCATGGCCAATAGTATTTCCAATTATTTCATTGTGATCACAATTATAATGA
>JAIOSH010000576.1 GCA_021107685.1 Bacteroidales bacterium
CTAATGCCCATATTCTGAACTCATTAAAATAAGGGATGCTTAAAAAAGAATAGCAAGTATTCATTAATAAGATGAGAGTATTGCTGAAATTAAACAATTTAACAATATAGCAATTTAACAATTTTATAAGTTCAGAACTTTGTTAATTCTGCAAATTTTATTTCTTCAGAAAGCCTTAACTCTTTTAATATAATTTTCCAAAAAAGGTTTTATTTGCTCTGTAATCAGGCGCTTTGCAATAATTTTCTTGTTTTTATCTAAAATATATATTGTAGGAGTGCTGTATATATCATATAAATTATGGTAATCTTTTGATATGCTTCGTGTACCATTAACATTTACCCATTTCAGCTTGTTTTCAATAATGTTTTTTTTCCATTCGGCAAATGAAGTATCAGTGCAAACGGCAAAGACCTCAAGACCAAAATCATTATTATCATAAAATTCTTTTAATTCATTAATCTCTTTTTTACAATGCCCGCAATCAGTTTCATAAAAAAAAATTAAGGTAAAATCGGCAAAAATATGGTGCATAGAAACAAATTGCTTGTTTGTATCCATCATTATCAAATCCGGAGCAGTCTTATTCAATAAAAGAGGCTTAAGTTTTGCTGCCCTGTCAGTAATGCTTTTAATAATAGTTGAATCAGCCCAATATGCTTCTCCTGTTGCATAATATTTTTCAACAAAATGAACAAATATTTCATCAAATCCCATAACATCAGATGTTTCATAAGTATAAGTAAGATACCATATAATATATTTAAACATCTCCTTGTTTTGTCTTGACTTTTCAATAAGAATATCCGCTTCTTTAATTATAGAATCAGGGTGCTGGACAAGAATTTTTGAAAAATATTTATTCAATTTATTATTAAAAACAGGCGTTCGTAATAATCGTTCATCAGTTAAATCAATATCATCCCAATAATGTGCTTTATAATACCTGTAAGCAAATGTTGAATCTTTTCTGCCATTTTTTAGTAATGGAGGTTCAGGTATATCAGGTTCTTTCATAGCCTTAAAAAGTACGCTAATAAATGTTTTAGGATGTTCTTCAATAATATTCAGCTTATAATTTACAATCTCTTTATTAATTAAATTTATCTTTTCCTTAAGTATGCTGATAGAATCTGTGTTATTCTCAATTATATTTATTTTATTTCTTAATGCTGTGATATCTGAAAACTTACGAATATTAAAATTCATATAATTCAAGAATAAAGTATTTTCGGGGGAACCTTTTACAATGATATTCTTATTTAAGTCAATGGTGTCTGTTGTTATAGAAAAATTTTGTTCAACATTGATAATGAATTCAAAATATTTATTCTTTTTTTCACCGGCGAAAATATAAATACCTCCGGGTAATTTTTCGTTTCCAGTAAAAACAAATTTCCCATTTTCGCTTACCCGAGCAGTATCAGTAAAATAAGTTTTATCGCCGTAATAATTTACCAGGTAACAAAGAGTATCTTTAATTCCTTTAACCTTAATACTGATTTTATATCCATCGCCTTTTGCCGTCACATTATAAGCTATGATAATAAAACTAAGGCTTAAAAGAATTATTTTTATATTTAACTTAAAGTTCATAATTCGTATTGAATTTATGGCAAAAATACATAAATAGTTTAAAGTTCAGCTTTTAATTCTTTCCCCAGCTTCAGGCATTGTCGTTTGAAGCAGTGCTATTCTTATTTTCAATAATACCGTATTCTTTAAGCACTTCCACAATATCCAAAATTTCCGATGTGTTGTTTTTATCTACTTCTGCAATTTGCATAATTTCAGAAACAGATTTAAAGTCAGCACTGGGGAATGGAAGATGATACATAAATTTTCCCTGTGGGATTGTAAGGTTGATTTTTCGTTCTTTTCTTTCCCGCCCCTCCCCTATCCATTTCACTACACTGCTGATATATTGATTATTTCTTGCTGTTGTAAATCTTGCTCCTGCATTTTTTCTTTCCCTGATCTTTACAGACAGTTTATCTTCCGGCTTTTTCTCTGATGGAAATAACGGATTAAGGTCAACATCCATTGTTATCCGTCTTTTTTTCAGTGTATATCTATAGTAGGGTCTTTTCTTTTCAAATACTTCTTCTTTTGTTAGAATATCCAAAGAAGTCATTGCATCAAAGAAATCCTGCACTGTTTTGATATGCATATTCATTCTTGACGCTGCCTCAGACGCAGAAATGTCTCGATAAGTAGCCAAAAGCCTGAAAAGGTCTTCGGCATAATCTTTTGAAATATACGATCCTAATATGGCAGCTTTTTTAAAGTCCATTTTTTTTATTTAACCGCTAAGCACGCTAAAATCCGCTAAATTTTTTTGCGTTCCGAAAGCTTCCTGGATTGCGGTTTATTATTAATATAAGTTTCATTCTTTTTATTTTCTCTGCGCCTTTGCGCCTCTGCGTTTAGAATATTTGTTTAATTGAACGCAGAGACACAGAGATGCAGAGATATTATCTACTAAATATCATTATTCTTGAAATTTGTAAACTCTTTGCCTTATTCCTTCTTTATGCACTTGATAAGCATAGTCAACTACAATTTTTCCAATTTCATTTTCCGTCATAATT
>JAIOSH010000484.1 GCA_021107685.1 Bacteroidales bacterium
ATATATGTATGAAATATGTACTGACCCAAATTTTATATTACCATTTATGAGTGTAACAGACACTAATGCTATTATTGCATCTATGGTAGATTTCGGAGAAATTTATTATTGGAGAGTTAAGGCACTGCATTTATATGACAGTACTCTCTGGTCAGATGTATGGAACTTTGAAACCATTAATACAGTATATTTAACTTCTCCTGCCATTGGCGATACAACAGATTATCTGCCTACGTTAGAATGGGAAGAAATTACAGGTATCAATTCTTATGAGGTTCAATACGATATATCTGATAATTTTACCGACCCTTATACTGAGATAGTTCCAGCAGCAAGTTTATTTTTTCGGATAGTATATCAACTTGAACCTTCACAAATATATTATTGGAGAGTAAGAGCAATTAAAGATGGTGATACTACAAATTGGAGTAACCATTGGCATTTCATGACCCAGTCAGATGCAGGTATAAACTCATTTAATCTCAATAAATCAAATATTAATATTTTTCCCAACCCATGTAATGATATAATTACCATTCAAATAGAATCTAATATAACAACAAATATAGATTTATATATAATGGATCTTCTTGGACAGATTCTAATTGAGGAAGAATTACAATGTCAAACAGGACTATTTTCAAAAGAAATTAATCTTAAAGATTTACCTAATGGCGTTTATATAATTAAACTACAAAATGGTGAAAAACTTTATTCTGATAAAATAATTGTTGATAAATAAGTTTATTTTTATCTCCTAATTTAAAAGGCTGTTTATGTAAAAAAAGCTTTTTTTATAGCTCTACATTATGCAACAAAATTATTTGAAATTAAGGATATTTGTTAAAATTGATAGAAATTTATTAGTCCTAAATTAATTTAAAAGTTAAAATTAAAACCACTTTTAGTGGGAATAAACTTGTACTTTATTCGAAGTGGTAAATCTAAAATCAGCATAGACAATATTCAACTCTAACAACATAGCCTGTCCCGTACCTGAAAGGTCGGGATTGGTAAAAGTTGCGAATTAAGAGCCTAATCAGTTATATCTTTTACCAAAAGAAAAGCAAATAAAGAAGGTCAGGAAATAATTTTCATTTTCATTAAAAGCCATTATTGGGACTGCCTGAGGAAAAAAGTCGATGATAGCACCAACCTCTAAAGATTTAATTTTTGTATTATAAACACCAAATTCGAAATCAAAACCTAGCTTAGCATAAATACCCGGATAAATTTTTATTTCGTTAAAACCTTTAGTAAAAGGTGCTCTACCGTAAATATTATCTGAAAAATGTTTATTTGAATCATATTTTTCTTCTGTTATTGAAGATTCATGTTCCTCTTCTGTCACAATATACAGATAAATAGGTTTGGTAATTGCTAATGATGCTCCGCCATTAAAAAAATATCTTAATTCTACACCTCCCCAATATGGTTTTCTGTTAAGCAATTTCTGAAGCCCAAAACCTGAACGTAAAATAAAAATAGTATTAAGCTTACCATAAACATAACTTTTCGAATTAGTGTACCAAGGGTTAATTGACCTGATTTGTTTTAGGGATTTCATCTCTGCCATTTCAACTTCAAACATCCTTCTTTTAAATGCCGATAAATTTTTACCTTTATTAAACCTAATACCCCATCCACGGTTGTGAAAAATTACTCCCCCGCTTATTTCTTTTTGTAATATTATATTTTTAGTAGTATCAATTTTTAATTCTGTCTGTGCAGATAAATTAATGCTACAGCCAAAAAAAATAAAAATAATCCCTATTTTTATTAATAATCGCATTGTTTAAAAAAATAATTTTTTTCAAAATGAACAATAATAATTTAAGACTTAAAAAAATCTTTAAATATTAATAATTCTGCTCAATTTGGTATTTTTTTGATTCTCCGTATGCCGGACAACTTTCAGTAGATTTACAGGAGGATAACAGCAAACCGAATAAAACTACTGTTAAAAGCATTATTATGACTTTTTTCATGTTCTTATGGTAAGAATTATTAATAACATTTACTTTCATTATACAAAATAAGTTGATAATTATTAAATAAACAAAATTTTTTTTATAATATTGTTAAATTATACCGAATATAGTATAATAATAAATTCTAATAATAATTATAAAGTAACCTTTTTTATTAACTTTATTCTTATCTGTATAATACAAATATACGAATTATTTAAAACCTAAATTATTTTTTTTAATATGAGCCTGTGATTTGTAAAACCTGGTTTGAATATAATAATATATTTCACTTACTCGTAATTGTGAAGTTGAAGGTCCTGTTCGTATATAAAATATTTCATCATTATTATGCGATAAATATGCAGGAATTGACGAAGGTTTAATATCAATACGGATTACTTTTTTTTCTTCAATTTCTTCAATATTTGAATAAATAAAACTTATATGATGCATCCCGATTTTTTCCTTGACAAGGCTTGTAAAATGCAGTAAAGTTCTATCATCACTTGGAAACTTATCATATTTAAGTCCTAAAATATTTTTATTGTCATCAACACCAATAATTAAAGTGCCTCCCTTTGAATTTAAAAAAGCTGCTACTGTTTTTAATACAGCATGTTCAATTTCTTTGTCAAATTTCTTTGTATGAATCTTCCAACGTAAAGTTGTTTTAAATTCTACATTTTCATTTTCTCCATAATTAATCAATGCTTGTGTAGTTGTATTATCGTGTGAACTAAGATAGCTTGTTATTATTTTAGCCAGTTCGATAAATATTTTTAAAGACGTTTTTGCAGGTAATTTTTTTTCATCAAATAAATCATTACGATCAAGACATAATAAAGATGAATTTTCAACAGCCTTTATACTTCCTGTTCTGAAAGAATTATTAATTATGGCAATTTCGCCAAAAACATCTCCCGAATAAAAACACACATCAGGTTTATTAATTAATTCTAAAGCTAATTTACCCTTTTCAACTATATAAAGTATTTGTCCTTTTTCTTTTTTAGAAAAAACATACTCATTTGATTTAATATATCTCCGAAATATTGATTTAATCAGAAATTGTATTTCTTCGTTTTGCAGATTTTTAAATGTTGAAATTGATTTTAAGAATTTTATTAATTCTAAATTCTTATTATCAGTGATTTGTTTCATAAATATAACTTAATTACTGATTCAACATAAATCTCAGGCTTATA
Organism: Bacteroidales bacterium; assembly: GCA_021107685.1. Classification (GTDB taxonomy): domain Bacteria; phylum Bacteroidota; class Bacteroidia; order Bacteroidales; family SMBSF39; genus SMBSF39. The sequence goes on from JAIOSH010000484.1 coordinate 3,179, forward strand.
CCCCCATTAACCGTAGAATTACGAAACTGAGATGCGAGGAAAGGATTTGTAATGATTTCATCAAAGAATAGACGGATATCAAGTTTCTGGTTTATCATATAATCGGCTGAAAAATTTATAGAAATTATTTTTTGTCCGGCAGATATCTGGTTTTGAGGGACATCAATTCTTCTTAAAATTGTTTTATTACTTCTTATTGAAAAGTCAATTTTAATATTAAGATCGCTTTTAACTGTTTTTTTAGGTCCGCCACCAAAAGCTCTGAAAGAGAACGGGACCTCCTTAAACCTGTAACCCAAACCTACAATAAATTCATTACCTGTAACTTCTGTAAGCTGGTTATTAACAAAACTTAATGATAAGTTTCGCGACCTTTTCATCTCAATTTTTGACATAAAGCTATTATGCAATATTACATCAACACTAAGAAGCGGGCTATATTGTTCAGTAATTGAAACCTGACCAAAATCATATTGGGGATAATAATTTCCATTAATAATATTTTGTTCAATGGGATATTCATTAAGTTCTTTATAGTAAACATTAGATGAAAATGAACCAACGGCATAAGAACAGCGATAGGAATGAGAAAGAGTAACAGATTTAAAATATTCTTTTAAAAAGTCAATTTTTGATAAGCCATTATAAGTTACCCTCCAATTTGGCAATGGAATTTTCGGAAAAGCATCTAAATCAACTTTATTAGGTCCTTTGCCGGAATAAGCAGCTAAGAATGAAGGAAGTAATACTTGCTGTGATGTAGGTCCATAACCCAATGGAAAACCGGTAGAATCAACAAACTCACGTGACCAGTTTATATTGTCTTGGGCAAGCCTCATTGCAATTTCATAACGATATTCTTTTAAATTCTCAAAGTACTCTGATTTATTATCATCTAATAAGCCTCCAAAAGACGTACCCCAGGTTATATATGACATACTGAAATTGCCTGATTCTATGCTATTGCTGTGCTTAAAATCTCCTAATATTGAATCAGCAACGTAATATTCCTGAAAATTTTGGGCATAAGTCCGGTCGGCAGTTATTTCAATTTTAAGGTCTTTAATAGGTTCAAATGTG
>JAIOSH010000004.1 GCA_021107685.1 Bacteroidales bacterium
CTAAAGATTTATCATAATTGCCCAAATCAGAATGTCCCTTACCAATAATGTGTAAAGATTTTGCTTCCCCTAAATTGTAATCTGATTTTTGAGATAATTCTAATGATTTTTCTGCATATTCTATCATCTTATTTGATGATATTTTATAATAACTCACTGCTAATTCATTTAAAACCTCAATTTTTTCTGTCCCACTGACATTAGAAAGCAGCGACTTAAGACTGTCGATTTTAGTCTGTGCAAATAAAGTACCTGTAATAAATATTAGTAAAATAATAATTTTTTTCATAATTTCTCAAAAAAATTATATTCAAAATGTGACCGCAACTCGCAACCTGCAATCCGAAATTTTTTCTATAAGCGACAAATCCTCCAATATCATCCCTTTAGGCTTCATTCTATTGATGGGTTCTCAACTTAATTAACAATACTTTTTTTTGGTAATGTAAATTTAAAACTACTCCCTTTTCCTTCTTTGCTTTCAACCAAGATCTCTCCGCCGTTTTTATTAACAAATTCTTTACACAATATTAAACCCAAGCCTGTCCCTCTTTCATTTGATGTCCCGCTTATAATAAAATCACTATCTAACCTGAATAATTTTTTTATATTATCCTCACTTATTCCTATTCCCGTATCAATAACCGAAATTTCAATGAAATCTTCTTTACCCTCTGACAGAATTTTTATATCACCTCCTTTGTGTGTGAATTTTATTGCATTTGATATTAAATTCCTTAGTATTGAGCCTGTCATATTTTTATCAGCATAAACTATTGTATTTGTTTGTATTTCAGATAATATTTTTATGTTTTTATTGTCTGCATCATTCTTTAAAAGCGAAATATTATCATTTGTTACAAAGCTAATATCAAATAATTCAGGTCTGTGTTGTGTCAGTCCGATATGTGAACCTGCCCATTGTAAAAGATTGGTTGTTAATTCAAATAATGCCCGGGCAGATTTATGCATTTCCTTTGTAAAAGATTTAATTTCCTCATCATCATACTCTTCAGGATTATCGGATAATATTTCTGATAGCACAAGTAATGTATTAAAAGGACTTTTCAGGTCGTGAGCTATTATTGAGAAAAATTTATCTTTTGAGGCATTTGATTCTTTTAGTTTTTCATTGATATTTTTCAGTTCTTTGTTTAAATGATCAACATTATTTTTTCGGGCAAGTATTTCTTTATTAACCTTGATCTTAATACGATAACGACTATAAATAACAATAACTAATATTAATATTAATATTGATATTGCAATAAAAGAATTACGTAAATTAGTTTGCTTTGTGATTTTGACTCTTTGAATTTCTTTATCTTTAGTTAAAATTTGAATTTCTTTTTCTTTTTTTTCCGTTTCATATTTGGTTTGCATTTCAGCAATTTTTTCATTGCTTTCTATTGAAAAAATACTATCATTAATATCAGAATAAATTATATAATAATCCAGGGCTTTTTTATAATCACTCAATGCAGAATACAGATTTGAAAAAGAGCTATAACAATATCTGATTATATTTTTTGCTTCAATTTCTTCGGCTAATTTCAATGCTTGTTCAAGATATGAGGAGGCTTTATCATATTTTTCAAGCATTCTGTAGATATTTCCTATATTGTATAAAGTCCTTGCATCACCTAATTTATCCGCAAAACCCTTTTTTATTTTTAAAGATCTTAAATAGTATTCCAATGCTTTGTTGTAATTGTTTAATTTTTCATAAACAAGTCCAATATTGTTTAAAGAATAGGCAATACTTTTAGTATATCCTGTTTCTTCGCTTATTTTTAATGACTTTTTATAATATTCTAAAGCCTTATCGTAATTTTCAAGATTCCAATAGACGAGTCCGATATTATTTAAACAACCGGCAATTCCATTTACATTTTCATTTTTTTCATGTATTTCTAATGATTTCAGATAATATTCCAAAGCCTTATCAAATTTACTCAAATCATCATAAAGAACACCAATATTATTAAGACAACTGGCAACTTCTTCTTTGTTTTCAATTTCTTCCTGTATTTTTAACGATTTTAAATAATATTCCAAAGCCTTTTCAAAATTATTAATGTTTGCATAAGTAATTCCAATATTCATTAATGAAAATGCAATATCTTTTTTATCTCCTATTTCCTCCTTAATTTTTAAAGATTTTAAATGATATTTTATTGCATTTTTACGATCACTTAATAAATTATAAATAACACCTATTTTATTATAAACAGAAGATATACCCTTTTTATCCTCAATTTCTTCATATAAAGTTATTGATTTTATAAGGTATTCTAAAGCTTTTTCATAATTTTCTAAGAAATAATAACCTGCCCCAATATTCATTAAAGCTTCGGCTTGTCCTTTCCTGTAATCTAATCTATCGGATAATTCTAATGCTTGATTAGCATAATCTAATGTTTTATCAGCGGATAATCTATAATTTTCTTTTGCCAAATTATTTAATAAATCTGCTTTTTCATTATCAGAAACAGTTATTAAAAGGTTTTCCAGACTATCTATCTTATTTTGAGCAGTAGTAAATAAATAAATACTCACAAAAAATAATGTAAGAATTAATGTTGAATTGTTCTTCATCTTATATTTTATTAATTGCTAACCAGGCCATTAATCCCATACCTATTTCAAGGCTTTTTTCATCAACATCAAAAGTTGCTGTATGCAAATTTGAATTAATCCCTTTTTTCTTATTTCTAACTCCTAAACGATAAAGACAGCCCGGTATCAGTTGAGCATAATAAGCAAAATCCTCTGCAGTTGTTCTCAAATCCAAATCAATAACATTTTTGGTGCCAAGATATTCTATGGCAAATTTTCTTATATTTTCAGTTAATTTTTTATTATTAAATAAAACAGGATAACCTTTGTCAATAAAGACTTCACAACTTCCTCCCATACTTTCGGCAATAGTTTTTGACATTTTCGTAACCTTCCTTTTTATTTCAGCTCTCCATTTTTCATCAAAAGTGCGTATAATTCCTTCGATTTTAACTACATCAGGAATGACATTTGTTTTGCCATCAGCAATAAATTTTCCGAATGAGAGAACAGTGGGCATATCAGGCTTTGCATTTCTGCTGACTATTTGCTGTAATGCAATTACTATATAAGAAGCAATAACAATCGGGTCAATATTTTGGTCTGGAATTGCAGCATGTCCCCCTTTACCTTTTACTGTTAAAAATATTTCATCAGTTGAAGCCATATATTTTCCGCTTCTTATACCTGCCTTACCAACATCCATTTCGGGAAATACATGCTGACCTATTATTACATCAGGTTTTGGATTTGTAAGAACACCTTCTTTTATCATAATTTTTGCTCCACCCGGGTATTTTTCTTCAGACGGCTGAAATATTAGCTTTATTGTTCCGTGAAATTCATTTTTTAATTCATTTAATATTTTTGCACTACCAAGCAAAGAAGCAATATGAATATCATGACCGCAGGCATGCATTATGCCTGGATTTTTTGATGTATATTCTGTTTCATTCAATTCTTTTATCGGAAGAGCATCCATGTCGGCTCGTAATGCTATAGTCTTTGATAAAGGATTCTTCCCTTTAATAATACCAACAATTCCTGTTTTAGCAATACCTTGTTGGAATGGGATGTTGTATTCCTTAAGTTTTGACACAATAAAAGCAGCAGTTTTGTATTCTTCAAATGAAAGTTCAGGGTTGGCATGGATATACCTTCTTA
>JAIOSH010000261.1 GCA_021107685.1 Bacteroidales bacterium
AATATTGTAACAATCAATTTACGTCTTCCGCCCCTGTTGCGAAACTCACATAAATAAATACCCTGCCATGTACCTAAATTTAGTCTTTTATTTGTAATAGGAATAGCAACAGATTGTCCGGTAAGAGAAGATTTAATATGAGCAGGCATATCATCACTACCTTCAAAATTATGCATATAGTATTTCTTACCTTCAGGGATGAGTTGGTTAAAAACAGTCTCAAAATCTATTCTTACGGTTGAATCGGCATTTTCATTAATTGTTAAACCGGCAGATGTGTGTTGTATAAAAACATTGAGTAAAGCTTTATCAGGCAGATCGGGTAAATTATTTTCAATTTGATTTGTTATCAAATGAAAGCCTCTTTTATAAGAAGGCAATAAAATTTCAAATTGCTGGATCATTTGTATTTAAATTTAAATTAATTCGTAGGTAAAATTAAAAAAAATTATACTTTTGTATAATCAATCAGTAATAAATTTTTTAACAAATGGAACAACCCAAATTTTACAGGAGCAAAACAGATACTGTTATAGGAGGTGTTGCAGGCGGACTTGCAAAATATCTTAATACCGACCCTTTAATCATCAGGATACTTTTCGTATTAGCCGTACTTTTAGGTGGTGGCGGTTTGATTATTTATATAGTACTATGGATTGTTGTTCCTTTAGAAAATAATGATATATTTAATAATAATAAAACTTTTATAAATATGGAAGATAAAAAAACAAATTTTGAAACTGATAGCAAAGATATGAAACAGAAACATGATAAACACAAACATGACGGAAGCCTTATTGGCGGATTAATTTTAATAACACTTGGAGCAATATTTTTAATTGACAGGTTTGTTCCGAGAATTAATTTTGGCGACCTTTGGCCTATTATCCTTATTATTATCGGTGTCGTTCTTATCGGAAAGAATTATTCAAAACCAAATAAAAAGTAAAATGAAGTATCGAAATGTTTTCTGGGGGGTTATTTTTATAACAATCGGATCCCTATTTATTTTAAAAAACCTTAATATCATTTATTTCAACTGGTATTCAATTTTAAGATTATGGCCTTTATTATTGGTTCTATGGGGTATATCCATTTTACCGGTAAAAACAATTATGAAACTTATACTTTCATTTTCAGCAATACTCATTGCAGCAATTTTTTTAATCAGTTATCCTTGTTCTCGTACCCATCCATTTAATTTCTGGATAAATAAATCTAATAATAATTATAAAAATTATCAATGGGAAGAACAAACATTAACCGAAGGTTACGATTCAAGCATTCATCTTGTTAAATTAAATTTTGATGCTGCTGCGGGTGATTTTCAATTAAATAATATTACAAATCAATTATTAGAATTTGATAATGAGGGCAATACAGGTCCTTATAAATTGCGAACAAAACAAATAAACGATTCAAAAATAATTAACTTAACTCTTGAAAAAACTATTATCAACCACAGGCATTTGGTAAACAATGCATACTTAAAACTTAATCCCAAGCCTTTATGGGAGTTGAATATTGATGTTGGGGCAGCAAAAATTGATATGGATCTAAGTTTGTTTAAAACAAAAAAAATTGATATTGATGCAGGTGCTTCTTCTATTAAAATAAAATTGGGCAATAAAACAAAAAAAATAAAATTAGATATTGATGCAGGTGCTTCTTCAATTTTAATAAAAATCCCTTATGAATCAGGTTGTGAGGTTCAAACCAATACTGTTCTATCAAGCAGAGACCTTAAAGGATTTGATAAAATAAAAAAAGGATATTATGAAACACCAAATTTTTCCGACTCAGATAATAAAATCTTCATAAACATTGATGCTGCTGTTTCCAGTCTGAAAATTAAAAGGTATTGAACAATCATAAATTCCATTTTTATCAGAAATAATTAAAAAATTTATAAATCACATCCAAATTTTTTATTTCTTTGTCCCGAAAAAAAATAAGCATATGCTTTGCAATACTTGATTATTATGAATTATAAAATAATATTGTTTTCATTGGTTTTTATATTTTTTTTAATTATAACTTCCTTTGAAAATTCATTTGCTCAAACCGGAACAATAAGAGGTTTTGTTTATGAAAAAGAAACAGGTGAGCCGATAATTTTCACCAATGTATATTTATATAAAACAAATTATGGAGCTGCAACAGATGTAAACGGATATTATGCTATTTCAAAAATTCCTCCCGACTCATATACTTTAATGGTAACTTGCCTTGGCTTTGATACTCTGAAAATTCCTGTCAAGATAAAGGCAAATGATATAATTACTAAAAAGCTATACCTGGAAAAAGGAGTTTTCATGCTTGAAACAATAAATATTTCTGCCGAAAGAGAAGAAGCTAAAACCGAAACCAGAACATCAGTAATAAAAATAACCCCAAAACAAATAAAGCAAATTCCTACAATAGGCGGACAACCTGACCTTGCTCAATACTTGCAGGTTATACCGGGTGTTATTTTTACAGGAGACCAAGGCGGACAATTTTATATACGCGGCGGTTCCCCAATACAAAATAAAGTATTATTAGATGGAATGGTTATATACAATCCTTTTCATTCTATTGGATTGTTCTCAGTTTTTGATACCGATATAATTAGAAATGCAGATATTTACACAGGTGGTTTTGGTGCTGAATACGGCGGAAGAATATCATCAATAATGGATATAACAACAAGAGATGGCAATAAAAAAAGGGTTGCCGGCAAAGTCGGTGTAAGCACTTTTGGAGCAAAAATCCTAATTGAAGGACCAATAAAAAAACAATCGGAAAACTCAGATGGTAGTTCTTCTTTTATTCTCTCTGCTAAAAACTCTTACCTTGAACAAAGTTCAAAAATGTTTTATACATATATTGACGAAAACGGCTTGCCTTTCAATTATACGGATATTTACGGAAAAATTTCATTTAACAGCAAAAATGGCGGCAAAGTAAATTTTTTTGGCTTTAACTTTAATGATAAAGTTAATAATTATCAGGCTTTGTCTGATTTTCATTGGAAAACTTATGGCGGTGGTACAAACTTTCTGGTGATACCTAGTATGTCTCCCGTTCTAATGGAAGGTTATTTTGCATATTCTAGTTATAAAATATCTCTTAAAGAAGAAGTCAGTCCCACAAGAACAAGTGAAATTAACGGCTTTAATATGGGACTGGACTTTACATATATTCTCGGAAAAGATAAAATAAAATATGGTATTGAAATGTCAGGATTCAAAACCGATTATATTTTTTATAATTCTATAGGGCTTAAACTTACTCAAACTGAAAATACAACTGAAATTGCAGCTTATGTAAAATATAAAAAAACTATTGGAAAAATGCTCATTGAACCAAGTTTCAGGTTGCAGTGGTATGCTTCTTTATCGAATATGTCACCCGAACCACGATTAGCCTTAAAATATAATGCTTCAGATTACCTAAGATTTAAGTTAGCAGGAGGATTATATTCACAAAATCTCATTAGTGCTAAATCGGATAGAGATGTTGTAAATCTTTTCTACGGTTTTTTATCAGGACCCGAAAACCTGCCGGATAAATTCAATGGTGAAGAAATAACACATAAACTCCAGAAAGCCGAACATCTTATTCTCGGAGTTGAGTATGATGTTTCAAATAATTTGATACTGAACATTGAAGGGTATTATAAAAACTTCTCTCAATTGACCAATATAAACCGACAAAAACTATTTGATGAAAATAAATATCCTGACAAACCTGATATACTAACAAAAGATTTTATTATTGAAACCGGTGATGCCGAAGGTATTGACCTGTCATTAAAATATGATTACAAACGTATTTATTGTTGGGCAGTATATTCTTTTGCATACATTCACCGTTTTTATGAAAATATTGATAATGAATTAGTGGAGTATGTTCCTCATTACGACAGAAGACATAATATAAATCTTATCACTTCGTATATTTTAGGAAGAAACTATGACTGGGAAATAAATGTCCGGTGGAATTTAGGTTCAGGCTTCCCTGTCACACTTACAAAGGGATATTATCCTTTAATAACTTTTAATGAAGGAATAAATACCAATTATACTACAGTGAATGGAAATTTAGGTATTTTATACGATGATTTAAATGCAGGAAGACTTCCATATTATCACCGTTTAGACATTAGCCTGAAAAAGAAATTTGAAATCGGAAATCGTTCAAAACTTGAAGCAAATATCAGTGTTACAAATGTTTACGACAGGAAAAATATTTTTTATAAAGACAGGGTTACAAATGAAATAATTTATCAATTACCGATAATGCCAAGTATAGGATTAAATTTTTCTTTTAATTAGTGTTTGTCTATAATGTCGTCATTGCGATGAACCGTAGGGGAGGCATGTGTGTTTACGTTCAGAAGCAATCTGTTTATTTGAAACCTAATTCATTATTTATTAATCCCGAAAATTCAGCGATTTTCTATTGATAATTGATTATTGTCTATTGATTGTTAAAAAATTGTTATTCAACATGATATATAAATTATTACTAAAATTAGTTATGGCAGAAATTTCATTTTTTGTGCATCTTTGAGTCCTAGAGCCTTAGTGGCTAACTTTTTTTAATTGCCACACACGAAGACTCAAAGGTTCACTAAGATTTTTTCTTTGTGATTCTTGGTGGCTTTGTGCCTTGGTGGCAGGATATTCTTTTGCCACGAAGACACCAAGACTACTCGCAATGACGGTGATTTTTTGATTTTTGTTGACTTTATGGACAAACATTAATTACTGAACTCAGTAATTTTAATAATTTGATGAAATCATATGCCAAATGATAAGTTTAAAATGTTAAAATTGAATAATTCTACCACATAATTTAAAAAATACCTTAATTTTACATTTTATTTTTTTGCAAGATAATATTATTTAAAAAATGGATATTCAATCTATAAAACAACGCTTTGGTATTATTGGCAATGATCCTTTTTTGAACAGGGCTATTGACATAGCTAGTCAGGTCGCTCCTACCGATATTACAGTGTTAATAACCGGTGAAAGCGGAACAGGAAAGGAAGTATTCCCAAAAATAATTCACTATCTAAGTTCCAGAAAACACGGACCATATATTGCATTAAATTGCGGGGCAATTCCCGAAGGAACAATTGACTCGGAATTGTTTGGACATGAAAAAGGTTCTTTTACAGGAGCTCACGAAGCACGAAAAGGATATTTTGAAGTTGTAAACTCAGGTACAATTTTTTTAGATGAAATAGCCGAGTTGCCTTTATCAACCCAAGTCAGGCTACTAAGAGTTCTTGAATCAGGTGAATTTATTAAAGTCGGCTCCTCAAAAGTCATTAAAACTAATGTTCGTGTTGTAGCAGCTTCAAATGTTGATATACCCGAAGCAATAAATGAAGGAAAATTCAGGCAAGACCTATACTATCGTTTAAATACTGTTCCGATATTTATTCCGCCTTTAAGAGATAGAAAAGATGATATATTTTTACTTTTCAGAAAATTTGTTTCAGATTTCGCCGAAAAGTACAGAATGCCTGCTTTGCATTTAAATCAGGAAGCAATTAAAATGCTTATTAATTACCCTTGGTATGGAAATATCAGGCAATTAAAAAATATTACCGAACAAATTTCTATTATTGAAAAAAACAGGGAAATAACTGCTCAAACACTTTTAAAATATCTTCCTCAAAGTCAATCTAACAGGTTGCCGGTTCTTTATAAAAAACAAGATTCACAAAAAGATTTTTCAGAACGCGATTTACTTTATAAAGTTCTTTTTGATATGAAAAAAGATATTAATGATCTTAAAAAAATAGTTTATGATATTTTACAAAATGATGATGTTTTAAAAAATTTACAAAAAAATAATGCTCACCTTATTAAAAAATTACATCAGGATTTTGAAACAATTTCAAAAAGCAACGAAGGCATTGAAATTCAATCCCAGCCAATTGGTGTTGAACAAATGCCCGAACCCATCCATAATTCTGAAATTATAGAAGAATCTTTATCAATTCAAAAAAAAGAAATTGATCTTATAAAAAAAGCTCTCGAAAAATATAATGGTAAAAGGAAAAATGCAGCAAAAGAATTAGGAATATCGGAACGTACTTTATATAGAAAAATAAAAGAATATAACATACAATGAAAATAAATTTATCATATTTAACATTTTTATTTCTTTTGCTGTTTTTATCTCAAAGTTGTAAGGTAAATTATTCTTTTACAGGTGCTTCTATATCACCTGAAATTAAAACAATAGATATTAAATATTTTCGTAATAATGCATCTTTGATAGAACCAACCCTAAGTCAATCATTAACAGATGCTTTAAGAGATAAATTTGTTTCCCAGACTTCCCTGACATTAGTTAATAGCGGTGGAGATCTTATACTTGAAGGTGCTATCACGGATTATTTAACACAACCCATTGCTATTCAGAGCAATGATGATGCTGCTTTAAACAGATTAACCATTGCTGTTAATGTAAAATTTACTAATACTTTTGATGAAACCAAAGATTATGAAACCACTTTCTCAAGATATGTAGAGTATCCAAGTAGTAAAAATCTTTCAGATGTACAGGGAGAACTAATTGAAGAAATAAATGAAATGCTTATAGATGATATTTTTAATAAGGCTGTCGTAAATTGGTAAAAAAAATAAACAATTCAATAAAATGAGTCGTCAGCAATTTGTTAATCTAATAAAATCACCTAATGAATTAAATGCTAATAGCATTTATTTTCTTGAAAATTTAATAAAAGAATTTCCCTATTGCCAAACTGCTGATATATTATATGTATTAAATCTTTTTAAGGAAAATAGTATCCATTATTATAATCAACTTAAAATCGCTGCTGCTTACTCTTCCGACCGTAAAAAACTAAAGCAATTAATTGAATCTGTTAAAAAAAATAAATCTCAAGAACAATTTAAAGAAGCTGAAACTGAAAAAATTCCCATTATTCAAAAGTCTGAAATAAAGAGTGACGCTGATACAAAAAATCATATTTTAATAAACATTCATAAAAAAATAGAGCAAATTTTATCAAATGATTTAAATAATGATAATAAGATTGAAAACGAATTAAAAACAATTGAAAAACATACTTCACTGAAAAATGAAAATATAACAGATAATGATATTATAATAATTGAAAAATTAAAAAATAAGATTGAAAACATTTTAAAAATAAGTCAGATTGATACTTTTGCTGAACAAGATAAAAAAACAATAAAAACACAATCAGGGCAAAGCGAACAAAAATTACAACAGGAAAAATTTATTGAAGATGATCTGGAAAAATCTGAAGACATAAAGACCATACTATCCAAAGACGAACTAATTGATAAATTTATTAAAAAAGAACCTAGAATCACTCCTTTAAAAGTTGATTTTTTTGATCCTGTTAATATTGCACGTCAAAGTATTATTGATAATGAGAATATTGTAACAGAAACACTGGCAAAAATTTTTCAAAAGCAGGGAAATTTTTCAAAAGCAATAAAAATATATAATAAATTAATTTTGAAATTTCCAGAAAAAAGTAGTTACTTTGCAGCCCAAATAAAAAATATTCAAAAAAAAAAATTAAAATAATAATAATTAATAATACAAATTTTCAATGGGTGCATATATTTTAATCACGGTTTTAATCTTTATTACTTGTGTTTTACTAACATTAGTTGTACTGGTTCAAAATTCAAAAGGTGGCGGACTTGCTTCAAATTTTTCATCATCAAACCAATTTATGGGAGTAAGAAAAACAGCCGACTTTCTTGAAAAAACAACATGGACATTAGCAATAACATTATTGGTTTTAAGTTTATTTTCGATTTTCGTTATCCCGCGAAATACTAATTTTGAGAATCAATTTGATACAGAATTAAGAGAGCAAATTGAAAATACTCCAGAGCAGCAACCTATTGATGATTTTCAGCCACCTCCACCACAAGAAGGTCAGGAAAGCAAGCCGGAATAAATTGACGATTAAAAAAAAAATCGTTAATGATGTTAAATACAATTTAATGTCAGAATGTCACAAAATTCTGACATTAAATTGTATTTTTATAGGTTTTAACAAAATATTTTCATTATCCTGAAATTTCTTCTAATTAGAGTCTGTCCATAATATCCGATTTTTATAGATCGTCCCTACGGGACTTTTGTAGCTCCCTCATTATCACCCATGACTTCCGTCAGGGGTTACAAATAGTTCGTCGCTATGCGACTTTTTGGACGGAAACTAATTAATGGTTTTTACCTGATAATACACATAAGATATTTCCTCCCTTGGGAAATAGATATTTATCATATTTGTTTATAAAATGTAACTAATCAGTTTATTAATCAATTTCAATATATTAAATGAACTGAAAAAATGTCCATTATTTAAAAAAATTATATAATAAACATGCCTTGAATATACATCCTTAAAAACCAACTAATTAACCAATAAATATAATTTATTTTAATCTGTCGGTTTGTTTACAAACACTTAAATTTATTTTTGGCATAAAATATGTTAAAGGGCAAATATGATTTTAAAAATTATTAATAAATCAATTTATTAACTTAAAAAATAAAAAATATGTCAAATTTAAAAATTCAACCATTAGCAGATCGTGTATTAGTAGAACCTGCTCCTGCAGAAGAAAAAACCGCAGGTGGAATTATAATTCCTGACACAGCAAAGGAAAAACCTCAAAAAGGTATAATTGTAGCTGTTGGAAAAGGATTAAAAGATGAACCAATGACTGTTAAAGTTGGTGATAATGTTTTATACGGAAAATATTCAGGTACTGAGATCACTTATGATGAAAAAGATTATCTCATAATGAAGGAATCTGATATCTACGCAATTATTTAGTAAAAAAAATTAATTTATAAATTAAAATATTTAATAAAATGGCAAAAGATATAATATTTGATATTAAGGCAAGAGAATCCTTAAAAAAAGGAGTTGATGCATTATCAGATGCAGTAAAAGTTACTTTAGGACCAAAAGGACGAAATGTAATTATTGACAAATCATTTGGTACACCTTCTATAACAAAAGATGGTGTAACAGTAGCAAAAGAAATTGAATTAAAGGATGCTTCTGAAAATATGGGAGCTCAAATGCTTAAAGAAGTAGCATCAAAAACAAATGATGTTGCCGGTGATGGAACAACAACAGCTATAGTATTAGCACAATCTATCATTACAACAGGAATGAAAAATGTAGCAGCAGGTGCAAATCCAATGGATCTGAAAAGAGGTGTTGACAAAGCAGTTGTTGAAGTAATTAAAGATCTAAAAAAACAAACAAAAGAAATAGGTGACCACAACGAAAGAATTGAACAAGTTGCATCTGTTTCAGCTAATAATGATACGTCAATAGGTAAACTTATTGCCAAGGCAATGGAAAAAGTTCAAAGGGACGGAGTAATAACAATTGAAGAAGCCAAAGGAATTGAAACTGATGTTAAAGTTGTTGAAGGTATGCAATTCGACAGAGGCTATATCTCTCCATACTTTGTTACTGACACTGAAAAAATGGAAGCTGTTTATGAAGATCCTTATATATTAATATATGATAAGAAAATTTCAGTAATGAAGGATTTACTCCCTGTTTTAGAAAAAGTTGCACAAAGCGGAAAAGCATTAATTATTATTGCTGAAGATATTGAAGGTGAAGCATTAGCTACTTTAGTAGTAAACAGACTAAGAGGTTCTTTAAAAATTGTTGCTGTTAAAGCTCCTGGTTTTGGCGACAGAAGAAAAGAAATGCTCGAAGATATTGCAATTTTAACAGGTGGTACTGTAATTTCCGAGGAAAAAGGATATAAATTAGAAGATGCAGATATTTCTTATCTGGGTGAAGCTAATAAAATTACAGTTGACAAAGAAAATACTACAATTGTCAGTGGGAAAGGCAAAAAAGAAGATATTCAGGGAAGAGTAAACCAAATTAAAGCTCAAATTGAAACTACAACTTCAGATTATGATAAAGAAAAATTGCAGGAAAGATTAGCAAAACTTGCCGGAGGTGTAGCAGTAATTTACGTTGGTGCAGCAAGTGAAGTTGAAATGAAAGAGAAAAAAGATCGTTTTGATGATGCTTTAAATGCGACAAGAGCAGCAATAGCAGAAGGAATTGTTCCCGGCGGTGGAGTTGGATATCTAAGAGCAATAAATGCTATTGAAAATCTGAAAGGCGATAACGAAGATGAAGATACAGGAATTGCAATCATTAAAAGAGCTTTAGAAGAACCTTTACGACAAATAGTTGAAAATGCAGGTATGGAAGGCTCTGTTATTGCTCAAAAAGTAAAAGAAGGTAAAGACGACTTTGGATTCAATGCCAGAACTGATGTTTATGAAAACTTATATCCCGCAGGTGTTATTGATCCGACAAAAGTTTCACGTGTAGCTCTTGAAAATGCTGCTTCAGTAGCAGGTATGTTATTAACTACCGAGTGTGTTGTTGCAGAACACAAAGAAGAAAAAGAACCACAAATGCCACCAATGGGCGGTGCTCCAGGAATGGGCGGAATGGGCGGAATGTATTAATATATAAATACTAAATTTTAAAAGCCCCTTCAAGTTTGAAGGGGCTTTTTTATTATATAATTTAAAATATATCTAATCAAAAAACATAACATAGCTAAAAGCTACAAACAAATATAAATAAGAGTTATATGTTATACATGATATGTGAAATAGTGATATGTTTCGTGAAGATATAATGCCTTATAACAGCTTATGTATTATTAAAATATTAATTAGTTCCTGTTCATAAACTCTTATTTTTTTGATTTAAGAACACCGATTAACGATTTTAGATTTCAGATTTTTAGCAACTTCTTAAATCTAAAATCGGTGTTCCTTGTTCGATATTCAATTTTTTAACTTTATGGACGGACACTAATTAGTTACTGTCTATAAAGTCCGTGTTTGGTTCAGAATGTTCGAGTTCGAGGCTTGCGAAGTCTTTAAAATCAGGAGTTTACTATTGTAAATGACTGGGTTTAAAGACGAGTATAACGAAGAAATCGGACATTATGGACAAACACTAATTAATCGTTAAAATTTTGTTTTACTAACAAACTTTTACAAAGCAATAGTATATTAGACTATCCAAAGCTTACTCCCTTACCAAGCCCTAACCTGAAAACTATTAAAACTATAATTAACAAAATTAAATATACCCAACCTATGTTTAAGCGTCTTTCCAGTACTTTTGTAAGTTTAATTTGCTGATTTGCCATAGAATTATAATTTGTAAAAACAGGTATAATTATTAAAATCGTTGTTAGTATTAATAATGTTAAATTAAAAGGATTATTAGGAATATTGATGGAATATAGTACGATATTACCAAGCACCCATGGTATGAAAACCTGGCTAAATATATAAAATATTCTGTTTTTGGGGACAATCATATTATTTGAATTGGATAAAGCAAGAAAATGTTTGGTAGATATATAACCAATAATAATCAATGCAACAATTGATACGATTAAAAATATTATTTCTTCTACATCAAAAACATTACTAAGAAACAACCATTCGGATGTATAAATAAAACCTGTTCTGGTAATCACGCCCACAATATATGCACCAAAAAACATATTAAATGCATGAATTGAAACCCATAAAAAATAAGTCTTAAAATAATTAATCCTGTTTCTTGTTAATAAAAGTAATCTGAAAAAAACAAATCCCAAAATCAAACATAATAAAGGACCTGTTCCAAATATAATTATCAAAGCACCTCTTGTATATAAAGAAGAATAAGTATATAAGGGCCAATAAATTCTGTAAGAATACAAAACCGAAGGTATATCAAAAAAAGACGCAGCAAGTATTGTTGTATATTGATTAATAATATAAACAGTGAGGAAAGCAAGAATAAAAAAGATAAGAGAATTAACAGTTGTTATAAAATATTTATTATTTAGCTCTTTATTCCTAAATACTTCTGTGAATCTATTAAAAAATTCAGCAATTTCATTACCTAAATTTTTAATTATCCTAGCCCTTATTTGCCAGAATCTTTTTATGCTTTGACCTTTTCTTGAAGGGTATTTATAAATATTTTGTCTTGCCAGCCTTAATCTTTCTTGTTTAATTAATCTTCTTAATCTTTTATCTTCCCTACTAATTTTCTTTCTTGGAAAAGGATTTTTTATAAATGAAATAATATTTTTTTTAAATTCTTTAATTCTTGCACGTCTGATCTTTCGGCGCATTGGTCTTGTTTTGATCCTCAATTCCCTTCTTTCTCTTCTTATGCTTCTTCTTTCATCTCTTAAATAATTTCTCTTTCTTATTTTAGATCTTCTCTTTTTTATTGTTAAATCTTCTTTTTCTTGAGATTTACTATTAAAAAAATCTATAATGTTTTTAAAAAAAAATAGAATTTTATATTTTGCTCCTTTATGATGTCTCTTTCTAAACTTTTCTTTCATTTCCCGCTTTTGTCTCCTGATAGAAGCTTTCTCCCGCCTGATATATTCCCTTCTTTTTCTTTTATGTTTTCGTTTTTCAGAAAGTTTCATTTTCTCAATATTATTAAGTCTGAACGTAGCAAAACTACAAACATTGTTTGAATAAATTTGATTAATTATAAAAAATATCTAACTTTTTATTAATTTAGCTTTTTAAAAAAACTCCATTGATAAGCCCTGAAACCATACGAAATATTATTGAAACAGCCCGCATTGAGGAAGTAATAGGCGAATTTGTTACAATAAAAAAAAGAGGAGTAAATTATATCGGACTTTGTCCTTTTCATAATGAAAAAACTCCTTCTTTCACTATTTCGCCAAGCAAAGGTATTTATAAGTGTTTTGGCTGTGGCAAGGCAGGAAATGCCGTTAATTTTATAATGGAACATGAACATTATTCCTATCCTGAAGCTATTAAGTATCTTGCAAAAAAATACAATATTGAAATTGAAGAAGAAGAACAAACACCAGAGCAGATACAAGCATTAAATGAAAAAGAAAGTCTTTATCATGTTTCGACTTTTGCACAAAAACATTTTTCCGATAATTTATTTAATAATGATGAAGGAAAAGCTATTGGCTTATCTTATTTAAAAGAAAGAGATTTTAGCGAAGAAACTATTAAAAAATTTCAATTGGGTTACAGCCTTGATAAATGGGATAAATTTACCGAATACGCTTTAAATAACGGTTATAAATTAGACTATCTTACAAAAACAGGATTAACAATTTCAAAAGAAAACAAAAACTATGATCGTTTCCGTGCAAGAGTGATATTTCCTATTCATAATTTATCAGGAAGAATTATCGGGTTTGGAGGAAGAATATTAACTTCCGAAAAAAATAAACCCAAATATATTAATTCTCCTGAATCTGATATATACAACAAAAGCAAAGTTCTGTACGGAATTTATTTTGCAAAAAATGCTATTATAAATATTAACAACTGTTATTTGGTTGAAGGATATACTGATGTGATTTCTTTACACCAGGCTGGAATTAATAATGTAGTTGCTTCTTCAGGAACATCACTTACTACGGAACAAATCCGCTTAATAAAAAGATATACACCAAATATTACTATTTTATATGATGGCGATGAAGCTGGAATAAAGGCATCATTCCGTGGTATTGACATGATACTTGAACAAAGTATGAATGTTAAGATAGTTCTTTTTCCAGAAGGTGAAGACCCCGATTCTTTTGCAAGAAACCACCGTACTTCCGAAGTTAATGAATTTATTAATAATAAAGCCAGGGATTTTATTGAGTTCAAAACTAACCTACTCCTCAAAGAAACTGCTGATGACCCATTAAAAAAAGCTTCACTTATTAAAGAGATTGTTAATACTATTTCTCTCATTCCTGACAGTATTTACAGATCGGTCTATATTAAAAAATGTTCTTCTATGCTTGATATACCAGAGCAAACATTAATGAACGAACTGAATAAGATATTAAGAAATAAATTCAAAAAAAAGCATCAAACAACATTTGAAGAAATACCTGAATCAACTGAATTTACTGCTGAAAAACAAATTGATGTTGAAATTAATGAAAGTGAATATCAGGAAAAAGATATTATCAGACTTTTACTTCTGTATGGTACAAAAGAAATTATCTTTGAAATAGAAAATGAAGACAAACATATTGATAAAGTTCCTGTTAAAGTAAGCCAATTTATTATTAATGACCTTAAAGCTGACAATATTAGTTTTCAAAACAAATTATACCAGCTAATTTTTAATGAATTTGTATCAGCTTTAGAAGATGATTTTATTCCTGATGATCAGTTTTTTATAAATCATAAAGATGAAAAAATTTCAAAGTTAAGTATTGATATTATCAGTTCAAAATATGAATTAAGTAAAAACTGGGAAGAAAAAAAAAGTATTTATACAGAGACAGAAGAACAAAAATTAAAGGAAACTGTTATAACCTCTCTTCTTGCTTTAAAAGCAAAAAAAATTGATATAATAATATTAGAAAATCAAAAGGAGATAAGCAAAGCTGAAAATGACGAAGAAATAGTAATACTTTTAGAAAAACAAAAATCACTAAAAAATATCAGTAAAATAATTAATGCTCAATTAGGCAGAATTATTACAAAATAAATTTGACAAAAGTGTCAAAAATTTATTAATCCGTTACTATTCACCGCGTTTATAAACTATTGCAACAACAGTAACATCATCACCACCCATATTGATTGTCATTCCATAAGGTCGGTCTTTGGGAATTTCGATCTGAGCTTCTCCTGCCCTACCTGTAAGTTGTTCCCAAATAGTTACTGCCTGATGAACTCCTGTGCCTCCTGTAGGATGTCCCCATCCAATTAATCCGCCTGTTGTGTTTAAAGGAATCTTTCCATCTCTTGCAGTATTGCCTTCGGCAACAAATTTAGCTCCCTCACCTGGTTTTGCAAAACCAAGAGCTTCGGTTGATAATATACCTGCTATACTGAAACAGTCATGTACTTCTATTGTAGCCAGATCATTAATAGTAATACCGGCTGAATCAAGTGCTTCTTTTGCTGCTTTTTTTATTGCAGTCAATTCAGTTAAATCAGGAGGGTCATTAGTAAGATTCCGTTCTTTCTGTGAATAACCGATTATTTCAACAGCTTCATTTTTTGGAATACCAATTCTCTTCAGTCCTTCCTCAGATACGATTACAATTGCAGATGCTGCATCGGATACTTTTGAACAGTCAAAGACATTCAGGTTATCGACAAAGGCTTTTCCATTAGGCTTAACTTTATGATACAATGCTTCAATGTCATCAACCTTATTGTGGTATTCCTGTGCAGTAGAGCAAAGTCTTGCATTTTCGACAGCGTTACGAAACCAGCGTCCCATTCCTTTTCTGGCATATTCCATCCCGTATTTTTCATAATATGCACCTGCTCTGTCGCTAAATTGTCCGGGAAAAAAATAAGCATGACCATTCTTACGCTTTTGATACCAACCTGCACCGGCTAATACATCGGCTCCGTAAATGGCTTTCATGGTATTTTGCACTTCAACTCCAATAGTTAAAACAACATCGGCTGTTTCTGCTAAAATTGATCTTATACCGCTCATTAATGCCAAAGCACCCGAAGCACATGCTCCTTCTGTTCTGATGCATGGTTTGTACTGAAGCTCATCATCAATCATAGGAATAAGCCCCGCAATATGTCCCTGTTTGTTAAATCGCGGTGACATAAAATTTCCAATAGCTCCTTCATCTACGTTTTTAGCACCACCGATTTGCTTTAATGTACCTTGTCCGGCTTCCTTTATATAATACTCTAATCCCGGACGAGATTTTTTAGGATTAAATTCTTTTCTGCCTGTTCCGAGTGAAATTGTATTATAACCGGCAGTCATATATACTTTTCTTCTTAATTTATTCATTTTTTACCTCCTGTTATTTTAAATATTCATTAATTGGACCATAAGCATGATAAAATCCGGTAAGCATTACCATGTTAACATCTTCTTCAGTATTAGCAACTTTGTCTGCAACTAATTTCTGTCCAATTTCGTTCGATATAATATTGTATTTTTTTGCAAGCTGTGCTCCTAATGTATTTATCTTATTGAGATCAGAGAAGAATGTACTTAACAACTTCTCTTTATTACCTTTAGTGAAATTCACTACTTTCCAAGGCTTATATGATTCGGGTAATTGTCCGAGCCTTTCATCACATTTTGTCATAAAATCTTCTATCAAAGCATATTCTTTTTTCTCCGGATCATAGATAGCAACCGGACGTGATCTTTCATATTTTAGGAAACCGTCTTTTTGAGATCCATCTGAATTTTGCCCTCCTTTAATGCCTGCTTCCATCAATTTATCAAGTAATGAACTATGCAAATGTTCGTCAGGCATATATGGATCCATAACGCTCATTATAAATTTTACAACATCTACACCTACATAATCAATTAACTGAAAAATTCCCATAGGACGAATAAGAAAATCCTGCGAAACCTTGTTTATCATATAAAGTGCTTCAACAAAAGGAATTTCATCAGATAATCCTTCAACTTCACTTATTGCGTGGAGTGAATCACGCATAAAATGACCATTTCCGATAAAGCCGGCAACATCATTTGAAGGAACTACCATTTTTTTTAAGTTTTTAGCATACAATTTTGCAAAATCAACCATCTCATCAGAATTTTTTTCAGTAGTAATCAGTTCAACGAGTTTTTGAATAGCAGGCGGATTATAAAAATGGAATCCAAGTATTCTGCCTTTGAGGTTTGAACCTTCATCTAAAACATGTATCGGTATTGATGAGGTGTTTGTAAAAAACCATGGTTTATTAGGATTATTTATGTCGATTTGTGAAAAAATCTTCATCTTTAAATCCTTGTTTTCTATGATCGCTTCAAATATCAGCTTAGATTCATAAGCCGATTCAATGGTTGTAACCGGTCTAACAATATTCATAACATCAAAGATATATTCTTCTATGATGTCGCCATTCTCGACCAGATCTTTTCTGTCTGCATAAAGTTTCCTGAGAAACACAGTTTTTTTCTCAGCAATTTTCATAACTTGCATTCTGAGATATTTCATCAAGCCTGCAAGTCCGGCTGGTGAAACATCCATAGCGTTTAATACAAACTGTTTTCCTTTATTTTCCGGTTTCAGGCTGATGTCAGCCATCTCTACAGCAGTCAGTAATAAAATACCACTTCCCATTTTACCTGCTGCGCCAAGTACCGTAACGTTTTGAAGTTTTTCTTCGTAATTCATATATTTCTCCTTATATTAAATTTAAATTATATATTACCAATTTGGTTTTCTTTTTTCAAGAAAAGCACGCATTCCTTTTTCACCTTCATCTCCGAAAAGTGAACCGAATTCTTCTGATTCCAAATTACATCCTGTATTAAAATCAGAAAGCATACCATTTCTACTAACTGCTTTTACTTTACGAACAGCTTTTGGACCTTTGGAAGCTATATTTTTTGCAATTTTCATAACCTCTTCCATTAATAATTCAGGTTCAACAACTTTTTGAACTAATCCAATACGTAATGCGTCAGCAGCATTAATTAAATCGGCTGTCATAAGCAAATACAATGCATCAGCAAGTCCTACAAGACGAGGTAATCTTTGCGTAGCTGCATATCCTGGTATTAATCCGAGGTTTACTTCCGGTTGTCCGAATTTCGCCTTGGAACTTGCAATACGGAAATCGCATCCCATTGCAAGCTCTAATCCACCTCCAAGTGCAAATCCGTTAATAGCAGCTATAACAGGAATTTCTAATTTTTCCAGGCTGCGAAAAGTATTCTGACCCGTTTTCGAAAAAGCTGTTCCCTGTTCAGGATTCATATCTACCATTTCAGCAATATCAGCTCCGGCAACAAAGGCTTTTCCCTCTCCTGTAATTATCATTACTTTAATTTCCGAATTACCGGAAATTAAAGATATTATATCATCCATCTCCTGAAAAAACCTTATATTTAAAGCATTCATTGCTTCAGGACGGCTTATTGTTACAATTGCTATGCTATCCTCAATGTCTAATTTTATAATTTCATATTCCATAATTATAAGATTAATTTTGAAAAATTAATTTTTCAAAATTAATTAAAAAATATATATTACAAAATTCCTCTGAATTTTATTTATACCAAATATATTTAATCTGAATTATGCACAAATTTTTGATTAATAGAATTTCAATAGCCCCGTCCTTTAGGAGCTATTGATAGTTCTTTTACATAAAGTGTATGAATTAATCAGGTTATAAAAATGAAAGGGGGAAAAGTAAAAAGTTGATTTGTATATTATTGTGTTATTAGAGTTAATTTAACAATATTTTCAACAGCAATTAATAAAAAAATGAAAACTACCACTAATAAAAACAAAACAAAAGTAGGATTTATTTTAATTAAAGGAATTTTTTTAAAACTTAAAGCAAGATTTCGTATTGATTTCATAAATAAATTTCCTATATTAAATTTTCAGATTGTTTTTAATAAGATGGATTATAACAAAAAAAGGTTGCGTTAGGAATAAATTTTATTATGAAAAAATGTAAAACGCAACCCTTTTATTAAAAATTTCATCTAATAAATATTATAATAAATTTATTCTATTTATTTTTTTTATAAATTAGTGGTTTTAAAAAAATATTGATTTTGTGAAAAAATAAGTGCTTTGTGGACCAACAATTTATTAAAAAAATAATTCAAGGATGTATTTCCGGTGAAAGAAAAGCACAGGAAAAACTGTTTAATCTTTTTTCGGAAGAAATGTTTGGAATTTGTCTGTACTATTCTAAAGATTACACTGAAGCCGAAGATACTTTACACGATGGTTTCATAAAAATATTTAAGAATATATCAAAATTTAAAAACATAGGTTCTTTTACCGGATGGATAAGAAAGATTATAATAAATACTGCTTTGGAAAAATACAGAAAACAACATCATCTGTATGCTGTAATTGATGAATATGAAAATATTGAAGATATTAACAGGGAAAATGTTATTGATAATCTTTCTGCACAGGATTTGATAAAATTAATACGGGAACTATCACCAAAATACAGGATGGTTTTTAACCTTTATGCTATTGATGGATTTTCACATAAGGAGATTAGTGAAATGCTTGGTATCTCCGAGGGAACATCAAAGTCAAACCTGGCAAGAGCAAGATCAATACTTCAAAAAAAAGTTAAAAAATATTTTTACTCTCCAGTAAAAAAAATAAAATGAAAAAAGATATAAAAAATATTGACAAATTATTTAAGGATATACTAAAAGGTTATAAAGAAAAAACCCCGATTTATGCTTGGGATAAATTAAATAATGACTTGCATAAATCCAATAAAATCATAAATTTTTCTTATACTAAGTGGGCTGCCGCTTCTGTTGCAATCCTTTTAGCTTTTATAACAGGATATTATATTGCTAAATACAATTTTAATACTGAAGTTGTATCATATAATCCACCTCAACAACAAGATAATCTATTAACTGATAACTCAATATCAGAAGATTTTTCAGTAATTGAACCGATTGAAAATAAAAGTGATAATCTAAATATAAAAGATGAAAAAATATATGAAAATAAAATCAATACTAACACTTCCGATTTAAAAAATAAAAACAAACCAGAAACTGATGTAATTAAAACACCTTTATCAGACATTACAAAAAATGACACAAAGCACAAAACAAATGATATAGCATTAAAGAAAGAACCATCTATTAAACAAATAAAAAAAATTAATAATGATATTAGTCAGAAACACTTAGAAACTGTTAACGCTATTAATAATAAAAATCTAATCGAACAATTTGATATTCCAAAAACAAAAAATACTTCACGATGGACTGTCGGTGGTCAGTTTTCGCCAATATATTCATACAGAGATATTAAACAGGATGGGGAAATAAAACCACCTTTAGACAATGATATGAATACAAATTATTATGATAATGTTGAAGAAGGATTACTGTCTTTTGCAGGCGGTTTAAGTATTAATTATCAAGTTAAAAATAAATGGAGTATTCAATCGGGAGTTTATTATTCAAAAATAGGACAGGTTAATACTGATGCCTTAACCTATAAATATTCCGATAATACGTTTTATCTGTATTCTATAAATACTTCAACCGGATTTTTTGAAATTAAGCATGAAGATATCCCGTCTGAAATTGATAGAATACCTCAGACTAAAGATTCTTTGGATGTTGCTTCTCTAATGGAGTCAAATATTATTCAAAATTTTGAATATTTTGAGATACCCCTATTAATTAAATTTAAAGTTATTGATAAGCGAATAGATATTAATTTATTAGGAGGAATAAGTACAGGCATTCTAACTGGAAATAATTCCTATATTGAACATGATCAACAAAAGCATGAAATAGGAAAAATTGAGAATTTAAATACATTTATTTACAGTAGTACAATAGCTATTGGATTTGAATATAAAATTTTAAAAAAATTATCTGTTAATATGGAGCCTACATTTAAATACTCTTTAAGACCTATTAATAAAGATAATACTTTCAAATATTTCCCTTATTCTTTTGCATGGTTTACAGGTTTGAATTATACTCTGTAGTAATCAATAAACTTTTGCTAATTTAACACAATTTCAGTCTGGAATAATATAATTTAAAATAATAAGATAATGGAAGGGTATATTTAACGCCTTTTTCGCATTGGATATTTACCCCTTTTATTTCCGTATTTAGTAGTAGTAGTAGATAAAAGGTTCTTGATTTTATATGTTACACCAATTGATAAATATGTATAATAGTCATAATTATCATTCTTTCTTTGTGTATCCAATGCGTCATTTTGAGCTTGTCGTATAGCCATATCTCCCGTAATATTTATCCTGTCATTTATTTCATAAAAAACTCCGAATCCAAAAAAATAAACAAACTCAGGTACTCCGGTATTTTGTTCTTCCGAATCTTTTGACGGATCAAAGTAATTTAATTTTGATTTAAATATAAACTGTCCTATTCCCACATAACCAACAAAAAACATTTTCGAATTATTATATGGAAATACTAAATTAATAAAATTTACGGTTCCATGAAAATTATATTCAAAAATACTTGCTTCAAAACTTGACTTGCTATTTTCCCCTTTTAAACTTCCTGATAGTAAATGACCTCCTACTGAAAATATATTATTTATATATTTTGTGCCTATCAATCCAAAGGCTATACCGCTTTCATTAGATAATTTTTTTACAAAATCTTCGTCATAGAAACTAACATCACCATAAAATGATGTTTCTCCAAAATTTAAATTAACTGACCAATCTTCCCAAAACGCAGGTTTTTTTAACCCGCCCCATTGCTGAGAATAATTCTTTTCAAATAAAAGAAAAGAAAAAAATATTGTAAGAAATATAATATTATAATATGTTTTATTTGACATTATTATAACTCCAAAACTTAAACAAAAACTTAAATTAATTTTACTATTATCTAACTTACAACTTAATTATAAATTATCTCTTTTAAATAAATTTATAGAAATGATGCTTGTTTTGATAAAAAATAAAAAGTCAAATTTACAAAAATTTATTCAATCCGCAAATTATATTAAATTATTTTTGTAAAAAATTAAATTTTGAAAGGTTTTTCTCTACTAAAATAAAAATTTTTAAAAATAAATGTACTTTTGTCCGAAAATATATAATTAATCGGAATTAATAATATTTCCACAATGAAACTAATAATAAATACAAAAATCAAAAAACAATCATATAAAGTATTAATAAAATATTTTTCAGTTAATGTATTTATAATCTTATTTTTAACTGCCTGTGTTCAGAAAAATGCTGAAAATTATTTTAATAATGGTAATGTAAAATTTACGTTAAAAGATTACAATGGAGCAATACAAGATTACTCCAAAGCAATAGAGCTAAAGCCCGATTATTCTCTTGCTTATTATTCCAGGGCTATTTGTAGAAGTATGTTAGGAGATTATGAAAATGCAAAGTATGACTTTAACAAAGCAATTGAATTTAAACCTGATTATTTTGATGCATACATGAACAGGGCTTTTTATATTAAAGAAAAAACCGGTGATTATGCAGGAGCAATAGAAGATTATAATAAAGCTATAAATCTAAAGCAAGATGATAATGATGCTTTTGCTTATAATAACATGGGATATGCAAAATTTAAACTAAAAGATTACAATGGTGCTTTAGAAGACATTAAAAAATCAATAAACTTAAATAATAATAATTCTTATGCATTTCGAAACAGGGCATTAATATATTTTGAACTAAATAATAAAGATTCGGCTTGTATGGATATTATAAAAGCATTGGAATTAGGTTTCACAGAAAAATACGGAAAAGAAGTAGAAGATTTATTTAATAAAAATTGTAACACAGAATTTTTACAGGAAGATAAATAATTAAAAATATTCAAGTCTATTAAAAAAGGCAGGCTGCCATGATAGCCTGCCTAATAAAAAAAGAAAACAAGTCCTGAATCAGTATTTATAAATTATTTTTTTTATTTTATTATCATTTTTTTTATTGAAATAAATTTTCCTGCTTTCATCTTATAAAAGTATATACCTGAAGAACACAATTCTCCTGTATTATTCCTCCTGTCCCAGATAACTTCATAATTTCCTGCTTTCAAATCATTATTAATTAATGTTTTAATTTTTTGTCCATTAATATTATATACCTCAAGCAATACTTTTACATTTTCTTTAATACCATAAGATATTGTAGTTTGATAATCAAATGGATTTGGATAATTATCACCTAAATAATCTGAAGTCATATTAACATTTTCTACAAGTGCTTTAATCTCTAATATTGCTGTTTCAAACGACCCAAATGAATCTGAATAATCAGGGTTATAATTAAATTCAACATCTTTATATTGCTCTTCGCTGTTATCCCAATACTTCATTGTAATCGTATTTCCTGATATGAACCCATCAATTTTATCAGTAGAAGAATCATCTGAAGTTGCAGCAATTAATAATGGTTTTTCAGTATTATCAGATAAAATACCTGCACCAACACAAATATCTCCATCATAAATACCAATTTCATCACCGGCTAATGAATTAATATTATTAAGTTTTGAACAATTAATAATAATACTCATTGGTTTGAATGGATATCCTTTATTTATTTTTTCAAAATGAACGGATTGATTAAAATCAGTAACAAGCTCTTGCTGTAAATATGACTTATATGGTTCATTAATTGTTAAAGTTGTATTTGAATTTACTTTGACATAGTATCCTTCACCTGCTTCAAAATTATTAATAAAATTAACCCATCCATAATCCGGTAAATTTTCAATAGTATTACCTTTCTGGTCAATTACTTTAATCAGAATACCGGAATTTATCAAAGGTTTAACTGCTAATAAAGCATCTTGCGGACTAATACACGGGTATCCAATTATATTCCATCCTAATGTAAGAGGTATTTCAACAGGACATTGAACTGTAGGTCCACACACTATTAATTGTGAATTATTATTAACTTTGATATAGTATCCTTCAGTTATTTCCATTTTATTAATAAAATTTAACCAGCCATACTCCGGAAATTCCTCAACAGTATTCCCTCTTTCATCCATAACCTTAAATAAATGACCGGCATTAATCAATGGTTGAACAATTTCAAGCATATCCATACTTGCATGAATTGTATTGAACGACATAATATTCCAACCGGTATTTAAAGTAATATTTTGATAATTACCGCTGATAACTGCTAATTTAATACCGACAGAACCAAGATTTTCAAAAGTTCCGCTACCGGAAATATAAATTACCTGAACATTTTCATAGAAGGTTTGTCCATTGGATTCCCAGAACTTATATGTTATATTATTCCCTTCAATAAAACCATCTATTTCAGAAGTATTAGGATCATCAGCAGAGGCGATAATCTGAATATAAGGTGGTATTTCACTAATTAGTTTTGCTGTACCAACGCAAATATCTCCATCAAAAATACCAATTTCATCATTAGCATTCATATTAACTCCCTCAATTTGTGCACTAAAAACAGTGAAAGTCATAGGAAGATATGCACTTCCCTGCCATACAGGTATAAAATGATCATTATAAATTGTTATATATAAACTTGAGGATTCACCATCACCGCAATCATTTTTACCATAAACAGCTATATCGCCTGATATTGCCGTTTCTGTAAAATTAACAGTTATTTCATTTGTTCCATAACCGGATGATATATATGCTTCTGTGGGTAAAGACCATACATAAGTATCAGCATTTGGAATTAAATCAATATAATAATGTACACCGGATTGTCCAGCGTAAACTAAAGTTTCACCTATTATGGGGCCTGCCGGTGAAGGTAATGAATTAACTTCTACGGTAATAATAGTCTCCTCTGATATTAGTCCATTTTCATTTACAATCAAAGAAATATTTTTTTCTCCAACTGTTGTCCAATTTATTGTAAAAGGACCCTGTCCCGAACCAGATAATATTGTTGCCCCGTCAAAATCCCAATAATAAGTTGCCGTATCAGAAGCATTACCTGTATATCTAACCATCACATTTTCATCACAACAAATTATAGTATCGGATACTTTAAAATAAGAAGTTGGTAGGTCAGGTAATAATGATACTTCTAATAAATCATTATCATATAAGCAAGGATCAAAATATTTACTTATTTGAGAGTTAGCATCTCTATAATATTCTCCTCCATTCATCAAAAAACCTTTAAACTCAATACCAGCCAACTGAGTATAATCCTCTATTTTTATTTGAAATTGTAAAAAACCTTTAAAATCAGTATCAACTTCATTCATAAATAAAGGGTTTGCCATAGGAAAGCTCGCTTCTGTAATTATGGCATATCTTGAGCTTGTATTATTTGCATCATTTACAATATTATACTTTGAAATACCGGCAAATTCACCTTGTATTAATTCAAGTTTTCTATAATGTATTTTTCGCGGAAAATTAATATTACCAGGAATACCTCGTATATTCTCTCCAAAAGCAAATGTATTATAATTAAAATAAATTTGCATATCACTTTGATATGTACCTTCCTGATTACATTTTACTTCAACGTCAAATTGAAATATTGATGGATTACCAGAAATAACTTTTGCATTTGTAAAACGCCATGTAAGCTGAGGTTGCTGAGCTTCAGATAGAAATGCAAAAAATAATAAAATCGCTAAAAAAAATGTTCTTGTTTTCATTTTATTCATGTTTTAAATTAATACAAAATATTTATTTCAATATTTTATGCTATGAAAAAACGAAAAGTTACCCTTTTTAAAAAAGATTGAAAAAAAGTAGCTAATCAGTATTAACAATAAAAAATTTCTTGGTAAATATTATTATTAGGGGAATAGGGGAAATATGGTATAATGGATATCAATACCTCTATACCCAGAACTCGCGAAAACCAGCGATGGTCAGAAAAAATTCGCTAGTTAACCCTGTAATGTATCAGGGGGTACTTAAATTATTTGGAAAAATTGTTAAATTGCTACATTGTTATAACTTGTCCCGATTATTCAGCGATTTTCTAAAGGTAATTAACTTTAGAAAAATGAAATATAAATGTTTGTATTTTAGGCATATGGATTACAATATACTAGATTAAAATATGGCGGGATGATTTTTTGTGGATTTTCGTGTCTTTGTGTTTTAGTGGCATTTTTTCTTCCGCCACAAAAGCACTAAAACACAAAATCCCACTAAGTACCGCCATAATTTAAATTAGTTTTTTGTTTTATATTTTCCTGGTTGTCATAAGATTAATAATAAAATACTTAAATAAATATCCATCAAAAAATCGCTGAGTACTCGGGATGGTACTTGTCATTTGTGATTTTTAATATTTATTTAAACTTTCGGACTTTATGGACGAACACTTAAAGCATTTAACAGTAATCTAAAAATCTATTTCCACTGTTGCGGGACAATG